>NZ_CP063966.1 GCF_017100085.1 Clostridium botulinum | reverse complement strand
TTAAAAGTAGAGTAAAATGGATGGTGAAGTATTTGCTTGATAATATAAGCTTTTTAAACGATATTTGCAACAAGGTAAATAAACACTTTCATTTTTCTATAATTACACTATATAGTAATTGTTATTATATAATATAATATCTTAAACAATATTAAACAGTAATCTAAATCACATCAGAATATAAATTCCTCTATTATTTCTATATTTATATAAAAATTATCTATTTTGTACCTAAAATTATCATAACTTTAGTACGCTAAAGCTACT
This sequence comes from Clostridium botulinum, assembly GCF_017100085.1. Taxonomy (NCBI): domain Bacteria; kingdom Bacillati; phylum Bacillota; class Clostridia; order Eubacteriales; family Clostridiaceae; genus Clostridium; species Clostridium botulinum. Next base: position 202,455 of record NZ_CP063966.1, on the reverse strand, counting down.
TCAAAGCTAGTAATACCAACGGTTTCGTAAGTTGAGCATAATTTATACAACACATAACGGTTGTTATGTCTTGAAACTTAGTAATTTACTACACTAAAGTATTCAGTGTAGAGGGGGCGTATTTCTCATTGTTTAGTGGGGGTTAAATGCTCATATTGGGCACAGTACATCGACTCACACACTACCTAATTTTTTCCAGTTACATCTCAGTTTTGAATTTAAAATTTTAAAACTTGCAAATTTTAATAAAAAGTGTATCGAAAAGTGTATCGTTAGAACCCTTACAAATAGCCACTTTTTCACTTTTTCAACTACCCTATTTTTATCAAAAATCACTCATTTTTACCCTTTTCATACTCGCAAACTCTTATGTATCAATACTTTGAACGATATTACCTATCTTAACTCATCTCATCATTAAAAATTTGCATATCATTGACACCTCGCAAACCCTTATATATCAATACTTTAATCCACTTTTCAAACATTAAAATTTCACCTTTTACGATACAGGGTGTATCGGTGAAAAATATAAAAATAAAATTTACGTAAAAATTAATTTTTAATAATTATATAAAAATAAAAAACACGCACACCTAAAATATTATTTTACTCTAGGTATGCGTAAATTAATTGGCATATCTTCCATTAATTTATTTAGTTTGTTTATTGATATTGAGCGTTGACCATTCCTCTGCGTTTTACCTGTATTATGCCATGCTAAATATCCTGATCCATTATATATTTCTTCTATACTGCCATCTGGTAATATTTTAATAACAATAAGATAGTCTGGTTTACTACTAATCCCTATAGATTTCCCTTGAGTTACTTTTATTTTAACAAATTTATTATCTTTTGTTTTAGCAGCATGTGTTTTAGTTGAGCAGGGTAATAGTTCTAAATCATAATAATAGGATGCCAATACCTCACCTATACTTCCAGCTAAATGTCCATGAGGAGTGAATTTTCTTCCTTTAAAAGATGCCTCCAATACACTTACTATCGAGTAAAGTTCTTGAATTATAAATGGCATTTGTTCAATATTCATGATACAATTTCTCCTATATGGTTAGATTAATATATACTAAATATAAGTTCATTATACAATAAATACAAATTATAATAAACAAATTTTTCATAATACATCTGTATATTCCCTATCCAAATAGTCAAGAATTTAAGTATCCGTTAATTACATGAAATTTTATAAAAATACAATAGTTTTCATGTTAAATGAAAATTCTCATTTTGTATACCTATAACCTAAAAGAGAGATTCTTAGATCTCTCTTTTTCATTTTATCAATGCATATTATATAATTTAAAGATAATACTATTTAATGTAGAACACATAACTAAATTTAAATTTTTGTACTAGAAAATAGATGACGAAAATGATATAACAGTATTTAAAAATCAACAACCAATATATTATAAAATAAATGGTAGTGATTATTTTTGTTACAAACTGTTATTATTATAAGTAGTCATCTATTTTTACTTTATTCTTAAATATTATTAATGTATTATCAAAGTTTTTACTACTCTTTTAGTTCCGTCACAAGCTATTATTTTTAGCAAAGTATCATTTTTTACTATATTACCTACAGTTAATCCTAGTAGTGTACTATATACAATTAAATCCATTACTCTATTATTCTTTATCTTTTTACTATCTTTTTTAGCTTGTTCCCATCCTTTTTTAGAGAACTCATAAGTTTTACATCTGTTTAACATAGTTACCACCCTTTACTTAACTATTCCCCTATCAATCAAAAATTTAATGCTTTCGTTGAATTTCCCTATACCGTCCATTATTTTTCCTGTTCCATTATCTACTTTTTCAAAGAAATTAGCAGTCCCTTTTACTATTTTTACTATTGCAGGTGGATTTTTTCTCCAATAAGCAACCAATTTAATAACATCTATTCCGCAAACGCTTATTCCAGATAATTTAATAATTTCACCATAATCTTTTTTACCAAATGCCTGTAATCCCTTATTCCATACAATTGTTAGTGTTGCAGTTTTAACAATATCCGAAAATATATCTCCTACCATAGCTACTCCTTTATAAAGCACTGCAAGCTTTGATTAATTTAGTAACTAATAATACAGCTTGACATCCAACTAAGCTTAAACCACCAATGTTGACCATTTGAGATTCATTTTGTTTATTGAAAGCTATTAGCACCTTTTCTGTTATAGCTGATACTATAGCTGTACTTCCCATTGCTATTATTATTGCTGTATTAGACATATTAATCTCTCCCTTTATATAAATTTTACATAAATAATCATTATCTTTAATATTGAAAACTGAATATTAGAATTTGTTCCTATATGTTCTACGTAGATTAAATTATTTGATATTAAAGGAAGGAGAATAAACTCAATCCTTTAATATTTTTGAATTTTGTTGTTTGATATATGATCTAAGGTCTACTATGTTACTAGTTCCATTTGCTACTTTTTCATTGTACGTACAAATTTCCTGTTGATATTGCTTAGTATTTACATTTGTCTTGATAGTTGACTTATAGTTATTTGCTTTGTATATAAGTTTATTTATAAATTTTAATTGTCTAATAGTTAATTTAATGCTTAATCTTAATGTATTTTGAACGATTCTTATAATATTTTTCATTAAACGTAAACCTAATCTGGTACTTCCAGTCAATAATAAACTTAAAACTTGTATAATCACAAGAAACTGAAAGAAAGATTTAATTATAGTTAACATTTGCAAAGCACTCCTTTAAACTTTTGTATTTGTAATAATATAACTTTTGTTGTTGTAAGAAATAAATAGAAGATATTATTTGTTTAAGCTAAAACTTAAATAATTGATAAATTATTTATCAAATTATTAGTTGTATTTATGTTGTATATTTAACTAAACATATCTAAGTTTTCATATATTAAGTTATCAAGTTAAACATAATATACTAAGATGAGTCTTTGGATAGACAAGTATCTTAAAATATACTATATCTAACTAACAACTCAATATATAAAAATTAGATAGAATAGTTAAACATAAAGCTAAATAAACAAATAATTAATAACTATTTATAATTTTTAACTTTTGTTATATGTAAAATTGCTCCTAATACATTGTATGAATTAATGTAAAGCGATGTTACTGTTATTTTAAGTGAATTTATGAAGTTATTTCTTGGACAAGCATGGGTTTTTACGGAGGGAGTTTCAAAAATTGTCCCTCCCCTATCAACCCCTCGGGACTCATATTCATTCGTCCTTTTCAATCGAAAAACAAGAATGGCTTGAATAGTGGCTTTAGAGTGTGTTAATTCATATTACTGTAGTTCTATGCTATAGCATATGTTATGGTATATGATATTGTTACAGTTTAATTATAAAAATATCTTAGGGAAATCGTTTAAATCAAGGTCTATTTTTTTATAATTAATATCATTATTAAATTCAAAATCTTTTTTATGAACTACACTATCTATAATTATCAACTCAGGAAATTCACCTTCACATATATTTTGTATTTCATTAGTTGGATACAACATATCATATTTTTTGAAATTATCATCATTATGATTAACAACAACTTCAATAAGGTTGTAATATATTTTTTCATTAAATTTAAATATACAAAATCCATCGGATCTTACTGTACCATTCATCCAATATTGATTAGGTCTAAAATAAATAATATCTGCACCACTATAGATTAATTCAGCTTGATAATCCAATATCGTTACATCATGTAAGCTAGGTCTAAGATTCTTATTTTTTTTAGTATCAAATATATAAATGTTTCGATTATTAAATTTTTTAGTTTTATAAACTCTTAGATACTCAGCTTCAACCATTCTATTTAAACGTCTTCTAGCAATAGCCTCACCTTGACTAGAAGATTTATAAAATATCTTTGATATTTGTTTTGCTGTACAAAATCTACTTTGTTCTATATATCTTAAAATCGCTTTATCGTATTTCCCTGTCAATCTAACTAACATTTTAATTATCTCCCTTCTTATCGTTTTCATTTTTATGATTTTTCTTATACTTTTCAGATTGCTTAAATACTATATCTGTTTCATCTATTATATTTACATCTGGCTTAGGTGGCTCATACGGAACAAAATTGGGTATTCTCTTTATATTTTCTTTTATAATGTCCTCTTTATTTTTAGACTTAACTGTATTAACTTTATTGAAATTGGAATCTATATTAGGATTCTGAGTAGGTTTGTTGCCTGTAGATTTAATATTAGGCTGAGTAATATTTGTATCATCTTTCTTGTCTTTAGAAATTGGTTTAGGCGTAGGTGTTATAGGAGTAATATCTATATTATTTTGACTATCGCCTTGATTATATTGATTAGGGAATTCAATGATTTTGCCTTTAGATTTTGATATATCTTCTGATTTTTTACTATGTTTATTAATTTTATCCATTTGAATTTTAATTTGATTTATCTTTTCTTTGAATTGGACTTCTCTATCTTTAGATTTAGAATGCCTATCATTTTTAGCTACTTTACAATCACTAACATGATGAACATTAGAACTCTCTTTTTTATTAGTCATACTCGGCTTTATATAGTTTAATATTCTACTTGATCCATTCTTATTTCTTAGATTAGTTGTATATAGATATCCTTCACCACTATTGGATATATAATAAGCTTTTCTAGGTTGTAAGGTGGTTACTAGTTTGCCTCTGTCTTCACCTAAAACAATTCTCCCACATACTTCATCTTTAAATCCAAAACATATTCTAGTATTAGATTGATTTTTTAAGAAAGTAGGCATCAAGGATTTTTCAGGTTTTTGATGAAGTATTATATAATTAACACCTAATGCACCTCCGTATTCAGCTATACTTTGTAAGATAGATATGATATGTGCTTTTACCTTAGAAGATTCTTTATCTCCTTCAGAATTGGCTATATCCATAAATTCATCTATTATTATATAAATATACGGTAATTTTTTATCAGGATTAAGTTTATTATAATCATATAGGTTGTCACCCTTGAAGTTATTTAACATAGATGACATTAGATCCATTCTTGCGCTCATTTCGGTCTTTAGTTCATTTAAAACTTCTAATAATTTATCTAAATCACTCATAGAAAAGCATTTTACTTGTTTACACTTTTGGTACTTACCTAAATCTCCTTTTGCAAATTGAAATAAATACAAATGTATATCATCTTCGCTACAATAGTAAATCCAAGAAGGTATAGCATGATCGATACATCCGTTTTTACCCATTCTGGTAGCCCCTGCAATAAGCACCATAGGCTCTATATTCATATCAAATATTACAGGATGTCCTCCCTCATCAACTCCTGCACAAACTTGATAAGGTTCAACCTCTACAGGTTCAAAAGGTATCTTATTGCAATTTTCTATTAGTATAAACTTAGCGTTAGCATATCTTTTATTACTAAATTTTTCTAATACAAAAGTACAGCCAACATTGTTTTGTATCACGGTCGTCTTATTATCTAAATCGTCTATGCAATATCCATCTGGAATAAGTATTCTACAACTAAATCCATAATTCTCGTGTTTTAAATTAACTAGTGTAAATGTCTTTTTAAATGCATTGATAAACTTGCAATTAAACATTACATCTAGCCATCTTTCATTGAGATATTGTATTTCTTTATTTTTTCTATATTCTTCTTTTAACTTTGATTTGATATCTGATAATTTATCCTTAATAGATAATTTATTGATAGTATTATTTTCAACTATTTCATATTTGGGTTGCTTTAGTAGAGATTTGCCTATTTCCTTTCTATCTCTTACAACTATCTGAGACTTGCCTATATCAATCATTTTATTTTTATCCTGTTGAGTAAGTTTTTTATTTTTTATATGCATGAATACGAATTTCATATCATCACCTATCAAAATAAATTTTTATCTTCAAGACTTTTGCTTATATTTTTGTCTAATCTCTTAGCCTTTTTGATCCTAGATGTTAAATCGGCATATTTAAAGTTGTTTTTGTTACCAATTTTAGTTAATGATATATAACATATCATTCCGATTGACCAACCACCTATTAATAACCCGTAAGGCACGAAAATCAACTCCTTAATGTTTATTTTCTATATCTTATACTATATGCTATGACATATGCTTTAAAAGTGTGACACGGTTATTATGAATAATAAAATTTCTTTTGCAAAAGATATATCTAAAATATATTAGGCTAAATCATATTAAAGGACGTGATGATTTGAGATCTATTAAAAGATTTATTAATAACTTGAGATTACTATGTTGTGGGATACTTTTAATAATGTTGTATAATTATATAGAAAAAATACAACAATTAATAATTAATCTATTTAAGCTAGGCATAAATTTAGTTATAGTAGTGGGAGGCTTTTATATTTTATTAAAATTTACTAAGTGGATTTATTATGCTTACAGATGGAGATATACAGACTATACGTGCTTTGATATTTCAAGGATAGTAAGGAAGATGTCACCTAGAGAATTTGAAGTATTTGTAGCAAATCTCTTTACACAATTAGGGTATGATGCTAAAGTAACTGAGGCAACGTGTGATGGTGGTAAAGATGTTATAGCTACAAATAGCGAAGAAAAGATATATATTGAATGTAAACACTGGAATATAAATAATTTGATAGGAAGAGAAATATTACAAAAGTTAGTTGGAAGTGCAATTGGAGACGATGCTACAAGAGCAATAGTTATAACCACTAGTAAATATAATAAAAACGCTTTAGAATACGCTGAAAAAGTACCTTGGTTAGAGCTATGGACTGTAAAAGATATTATAAAAGCATTGAATAAAATAGAAGATAATAAAAAAGGATATGTATTAAATTGTTTAGAAGGGTAGGATTCCCTTCTTTATTTTTTACACAAATTAAAGAATAACTTAATCTAACACTTTGAATTACAATATATGCTAATTCGTGATATAATATTATTAGATTGATTATGGAAATAATTATGACATTAGGTTAACTATATAAAGAACGCAATATGACTAACTTTTGAATATAATATGACTATAGTCTAAACATAGTTTAAAGATAGTTTGAATATTACTAGACTAATATAAGACTATAGTTAGACTATTATATAGATATAATTAGAAAATATTTTGAATAATATATGAAAAAAAGTACACATTTTCTAAGTAATATAGTATAATATAGTAAAGAAAGAAATAAACATGATATGAATATATTTTAACTATAGTTTGACATAGTTTTGACTATAGTATGAATTAATAAAGAATGTATTATGAATATTTTTTTACATTACTGCGACTACTATCAGAATGAAAAAAAGTTAAACTAAGATTGTAGTTAGAATGAGAGGTGATTGAAGAATGGCAGTAAATAAAAATGAATATAAAATATTAATAATGCTTAAAGAAAATCAATGCACTACAGAATTAAAATCATTTACTTATACTAAACTCTGTAAGATTTCTGAATTATCTATGTCAACAGTACGACGAAGTATTAAAAAATTCTTAGAATTGCAATACGTAAAAGAAGGCTGTAAACAAGGGATAAGTAAGACTTTTTATATTACACCAAACGGAATAGAAAAGTTAAAATCAATAATGTAAAATAGGGGGAGTTATAAATGAAAAATAGAATAGTTTTTGCACCAATAGGACAAGGTGGAGGAAACATAGTAGATACTTTATTAGGCGTATGTGGAGATTATAATGCACTATTTATAAATACTAGTAAGAAAGATTTAGATTCATTGAAAAATGCAAAACATACTTATCATATACCTTTTGCAGAAGGTTGTGGGAAAGAAAGAAAAAAAGCTATTGGATATGCTCAAACTTATTATAAACAGATAATAGCTCAAATAATGGAGAAATTTTCTTCATGTGATATAGTTATATTTGTAGCAACAATGGCAGGAGGAACTGGATCAGGTATAACACCTCCAATTTTAGGACTAGCAAAGCAAATGTATCCAAACAAACATTTCGGATTTGTAGGAGTTTTACCTAAAGATACGGAAGATATAGATGAACATACAAATGCTATAGCTTGTTGGAATGATATCATGAAAAGTACTAATGATGGTAAAGATATATCAATATACTTACTAGATAATAATAAAAGAGAAAAAGAATCTGATATAAATAAAGAATTTGCTATGTTATTTAATGACTTTATGAATATGAGTGAGTCTCATGCTGAAGGTGTTGTTGACGAAGATGAAATAGGCAAATTATTAACAATGAAAAAGAGTAATGTAATATTAGAATTTGATGATAAAGAAGATATAAAAGTGGCGTTAGCTAAGAGTTTAAAAGAAAGTATATTTGCAGAATATACAACAAATACTTGTGAATTCATGGGAATATCTACTACAAGAGTAGTTGATGTTGAAGCAATTAAGAACATAGTTGGATTGCCAAGAAGAACATTTAAAGGATACAATAGTAAGAAAAATATAGTTGTGGCAACTGGTATAGAACCTCAAAAAACATCAATAGAAACGCTAAATTTAATTATAGAAGATAAAATGAAACAAAGAGAGGGTCAAACTTCAAATGAAGATATGGTTGTGAAGCCAGTAACTACAGAGCAAGAAGCTAGTCAGCCAATAGCCTCTCAAAATAAAGAAATAAGTATAGATAATGTTGAAAAAGAGATAGACATAAATGATTTCTTTAGTAAATATATGTAATACAAAAATAAGAGAGGACTAATCCTCTTTTATTTTTTACTTTAATAGTACTTTAATCTCAATTTAAGTACTATTAAAGTAAATGTATGCATTGAAAATACTAGTGTGTATGAATTTATATATATCTAACGCAGTTGAAAAAGCACGCCCATTAAAGCTTGTATTAAAGTTGTTTTGATTTACAATATAAGGTATAATTTGATTGAGGTGATACTATTATGAAGGAAGAAAATCTTAAATATGTAGATGTTGATTATTCTAATATTGATGAAGAACTTACTTATAAAACTCCTGAAGTTGCTGAAATCTTAAATGAGAACGAAAGTACAATTAGATATTGGTGTGATTGTTTTAGTGATTATATTCATATAGAACGTGAAGGACGCAATAGAAAATTTACCAAAGAAAATATAGATGATTTAGCCTATACAAGAGATCTACTTAAAAAAGAACGTCTTACAATAAAACAAGCACAAAAAAGATGGGAAGATTTAAAAAGAAATCCCTCATCAAGTACTAAAGTTGCTTCTATAAGAGAAATACCATCCCAAAATGAAGATATTCTAAATGAACAAGCATTATTAAAACTAGAAGAAATAAAAAAACAATTTTTAAAAGATATATCTATTCAAATTAACAATACTATTTCAGAACAGCTATCTGTAGCTTTGAACTCTCATAATGAAGCCTTAGAGCGAACTCAATCTGAATTAAAGGATTATATATCAGCCACAATTGAAGACAAGCTGGAGGCAAATATGGACAATCTAAAGGCACATATAAATACAGCTACAGAAAATACTAATAAGGAAATCGAGAAAGTTTATAACAAAGATATAGAGTTAGTAAATAATCTCAAGAAACATATGGAAGAACGTAGAAAACAAAACGAAGAACAAAACAAAGAGCAGGATAAAAAGGGATTCTTCAGAAAATTGTTCAAGAGATAATAAGGGGTAATAGAGTTTATCCCTATATTTTTAGAATAAATGAAGATTAATTAAAATAAAACATAAACATTGTAAATCATAAATTAGTATGATATACTATATGTAAGTTAAGAGAAATTAATGAATGACAACATATAATAAATCAAAGATAAGGGGAGGTTTTTACAATGAAAACTATAGCAATTAACTCACAACGTATGGCGGGTTGGTTAATGTTCAATAGATTCAATCTAGTAAGAATAGAGTCTGATAAAAGAGATAATTCAAGAAATGTATATTTATCCAAAGATACTCAGGAATTAAGACAATGCATGAATAGATATAATGAGTTTAAAAGTATGATAGATGAGTAAAATTTTAAATTACATTAAAAAATAATTAAAACAACATTAAAACAGCAATAGGCTAGGAATGATATAATGTACTATGTGATTAAAACTAAAAGGTTAAAAAATTATCTGTATTCACTAGGATTTAATTTCAAGCAGTCTATAGATAAAACAGGTAGACAAAAATATATTTTCTTATTCAAAAACACAAATGAATTAAATATAGCTATCAATTTTTATCACAATTTTAAAAAAATATATATGAAGATAATTTAAAAATGCTATTGCAAAAACGCTTACGCTGTTCATCATATTTTGACCAGTCCAAGCGTTTTTGCAATAGCACAAGTGAACAGTCCAAGCAAAAATGCAACAAGATTGAAGTGTATAAAAAGAAAAGTATTATAAAAAGAAAATATAATAAAAACAATTAGAGTTAGCCGAACAAGTTCGTGCTAACGTCAACTCAAAATTTCAGGATAGGTGGGTAGTAGCATGATAAATAAAGAATATTACATTACATTAAAAAATGAATTACATATCTCTAATGATATTACAAATGAAGAATTGGTAATGTTGGCTTTAATAAAAAGGAATTATAGTCCAATTAAAGAAGTGTCTATTGCTAGTATTAATATATTGATGAATTATATGTATATATTAAATAGGAATAACAATATGATTAAAATAATTAAATCATCAATAAATGGTCTTATGTTTAAAGGATATATAAAACAAATAATGGACTTGCACTATAGTCCAATTGAATTTGACACTATTAAAAATTCAGATGTGTTCTACATTGAAATAGAAAATGATTTTGATAATTACTTTTGCATATATGACTATGATCTTGATAAGATATTCAATTATTTACATAATACAAATATAGATAGATTTGCTTTTGTTAGGTATTACATAGCTATTCAGAGAGTAATTAATAATAACGCTAAGTTTGGATGGTTAACTCAAAGTTCTATTAAGAATATTATTAATCATAGCAAAACAATATCTAAATACAATAGGATACTTGCAGATGAATTAAATCTAATCATATATAATAATAACTATATCACTCAAGATAGACATTATTGTTCCACTTATTTTGGTAAGTATGGAGATGATATTAACTTTAACAAGCAATTACAAATAGAAATAGGTGCTAAAGGGTTGCTATATACTGATAAGATCAATAGCAATATTAAACGAAGCAATACCCAAAAGAAAAATTATTCAAATTAAATAAAAATAAATTAAAATAATACTTGACATAGTTGGAGAGAGGTGATAATATAATAAATGTAGACAGGAACGAAACGAATGTAACTGAAAAGTAATAATAAAGATAAATTAAAATATTTTAAACAAATATAAAGTTTTTTACAATAGGAACGAGAATAGAAAGGAAGATGATAAAATGACTTAAATCACAAGAAATTAGAAGTTGTATTGATAATAACAAATAAAGACAAGTTAAAATAAAAAAAAGAAGGGATGATTGACCTATGCAAATGATAGAAATATCAAAATTACAACCACATCCAAGAAATCAAGAGTTCTTTGATGATATTCCCAAAGAAAGATGGGACGATTTTATAAAATCCATAGTAAGAAGAGGAGTAGTTGAAGCAATAGTAGTAACTCAAGACTTATTAATAGTAAGTGGACATCAAAGAGTTAAAGCTTGTAAAGAGATTGGTATATTAGAAATACCATGTAGGATTACTCATTATCCAGAGGAAGATGAGAAATTACATATTCCAAAAGAAGATATGATATTAGAAGATTTGATATGTACGAACATCATGCAAAGAGGTGTAGGTAATGTAAATCCTATGAAAATGGCTAGATGTATAATGGAATTAGAAAGGATTTATGGGATTAAAAATGGTGGCAGTAGTTTTACGGGGAATCAATATATTAGAGCGGATAGATCGAATGCTGACACTTATAAAAAAACACAAGCAGATTTAGCAAAGCAAATAGGAATAGACCAAAGACAATTACAAAATTACAAAAAACTCAATGAACTTATTCCTGAGTTACAATCACTAGTTGAAACTGGTGTATTGAAATCTACTACAGCTTATAAGATATGGGCTAAAATGCCACAGGATGAACAAGAAAAGTTTTTTAATGATATTGGTCAAGAAAAGATTAAACAGCTCACACAAAAGAAAACAGAACAAATTATAAGTGAGAAAAAGCAAATAGACGAGAAAAAATTAAGTGAAAGTAAAATTTATAACACTTTAAAGAATCAAAATAAAATTCAACAAAGGAAACCGATTTCTAATCAAGTTTTAAAATCATTAGCTATAAGAAGTAAAGGTTTTTGTGAAATATGTGGATGGGGTGGACAAGGATTAGAAAACATATTAGTTAATCATCATATACAGAAATATAGTGATACAAAAGATAATTCATTAAACAACTTAATTATGATATGTCCTAATTGTCATGGAATGATACATACGTTAGAAAATTGTAATGATAATCTATAATAGTGCAAAAATGATTGAATAATTTTACAGTTAAATAAAACAAAAAAACATTTATACAAAATACTGTTATAATTAAGTTCTCACACAATAACAATAACAATAACAAGGAGTTATGCATAAATGTTTCAGAACTTAATTATATCAAATGAATTATCACTATACAAATTTTTTAAACAATTAAATTTTGATTTATATCTAACTAAACCTCAATTAGAGCATTTAGAAGGTACTATGACTGCTATGATTTTAAAAGGATTTAATGGTAAAGTATCTGACATAGCGGAGCTTGCTTCTAAAAGGCATAGAACTAGTATTACAAGATTTTTATCTAAAAGCAATTGGGATGAAAATTTATTAATAAATGCTTTGAAATCTAAGGTTATAGAGCTTATTTGGAATAAATCCGAGAAATCACAAAAACCAATTTATTTAATAATTGATGATACTATTTCTGAAAAAACAAAGCCCTCGTCAAAGGCAATAAATCCTATAGAAAAATGTTATTTTCACAATTCACATTTAAAAAGGAAAACAGTATATGGTCATCAATTAGTGGTTGCCTTACTTTCTTGTGATGGTTTAGTTTTACCTTACTCAATAGAAATCTACGATAAGAGTAATATGAGTAAGATAGATATAGCTACTAAATTAATTAAATCAATGCCTAAACCTGTTAATAAAGGGTATATTTTATGTGATAGTTGGTATAGTTGTAAAGCTATTTTTAAAGCTTCTGCGTTAGCAGGCTACGCTTATATTGGTGCACTTAAAACTAATAGAGTTATATATCCTAAAGGTCATGAAAGATTAGGAATAAAATTACATAAATTTGCTACTAGTTTAAATAAAGATTCCTTTGACCTCGTCAAAGTTAAAGGTAAGCATTACTATATTTATAACTATATTGGACACTTAAATGATATGAAAAATGTTTCAATAATTTTAAGTTATCCCAAAGAATCCTTTCAAAAAGAAGGTTCTTTAAAAGCATTTATATCCACAGACCTAGTATTAAAACCTTTAGATATTCTATTTAAATACACCGACAGGTGGGTTATTGAACCATTCTTCAGAGATTGCAAAAATTATTTAGGTTTAGATAGTTATCAAGTAAGAAGTGAAAGAAGTATCCTTCGATATCTTACTATAATGTTTATAACCTATACTTATTGTAAGTTATACTCAAGCAAAACTTTACAATTCAATACAGGGTTAAAATTAGCTAAAAATAATTTTAAAAAAGCTCAAATTATTTTTATTTATTCAGCAGCCTTAAACGGCCAACCTATAGAAAAAATTTTTGAAAATTTAAAAATAGCATAAAATAGTATTTATCTATTTAACTGTAAAATTATTCAATTTAAAATGCACTATTATAGGATAATAATATTAAAAACAATATTTTACATCACTTGAATGTTGAGGTGAGTGAAAGAATCCAATTTTATACTAAAGAACTAACAAATAAAAAATGTGTCCATCAATATATTAAAATATAACATTAAAATTTAGCGATATTGTATAAAAAATTGATTTAAATAATAAAAAATATATAAGGAAGGAATGATTCAATGAAAATTAATAAAAACAATACATCATTAGAAATGGAGGAAATGATAGCAACTCAGCTACATAGTTGGGAATTAGAGTTACATAGAAAAAATTTAGTACAATCTACAATAGATAGAAAAATTAAAAATATTACAGATTTTTATATACATCTAATGCAATTAAGAAAAAATCATAATAAAATAACAAAGGATACTATTAATCAAATTGCATTTGAATATGTGCGAGATGGTTATTTTTCAGAAGACAATATAGACAATACAGGCTCTTACGGATATAGGAGAAATATATTTTATAATATAAAAGAAGGATTTAATTACATATATGAGGGTATGTTTAATAAAAAAGAGGTTATTAAAGAATTAAATGATAATCAAAAGGAACATTTAGATACGATTAGCCAAAACAAATTCTTTAGAGTCACAGGTGTCAAAGATGATAAACAAACATTACAAACTAAACTAATAGAAGAATTAGGCATTAAAGTTTATTTTGATAAAGACAATTTGCCGTATGTTTATAGTCATGAATTAGCTGAAAATTTAAACATACAAAATAAACATATTAGAGAAAAATTAAAGAAAATAAATAAAGATTTAACCAATCGAAGTTTCGACCCGTTCATGAAACATAGTAATTTCAACATATTAGAAGACACTTACCAAGATTCAAAAGGAGAAAGAAGACCTACATATAAAATGTACAAAGATTATTTAATACTATATCTTATGGATACAACAGCACAAGGATCAAAAAGATTAGATATATTAGAATTTAAAATGAAATATATAGATGCGTTTAATTATATAGAACATGAATACAATAGACTATTAAAAGAATATGCAAATTTAAAAGATTCATTTTTGACTATGTTTAATGATATAAGAAAAAGAAACAGAGATTTGCTAATTACAGAACATAATAAAAAAGCTATGAAAAGAAAAGCGAGTTAAATATATACATATTACATAATTTCACATAAGAGAATAAATTAAAAACACAAAAGA
The DNA here is from genome assembly GCF_017100085.1 of Clostridium botulinum. NCBI lineage: Bacteria > Bacillati > Bacillota > Clostridia > Eubacteriales > Clostridiaceae > Clostridium > Clostridium botulinum. Next base: position 187,391 of record NZ_CP063966.1, on the reverse strand, counting down.
TAAATATTTAAATATAAATAATAAAAATTACATTATAAACATTAATTAAAAATAATAAATAATAAAATTAAAAGGAGAGATAATTATGAAATATACAGGAAAATTAGATTTTAATATGAATGGGGAATATGCAATTTACACAGGAGATAGTTATATACCAATCAGTTCTATGTTAGATGGTATGCTAGGTGATGAAATAAAAGTAAGAATCTTAAATAAAAATGATAAGGAATTGTTCAAGAATCAAGGAATTGTATTAAGAGAGAAATTAGTTATGAATGGTAGCAACAAATCAAATTTATATACATATAGAGTTAATGGACAAGATTTAGATAGTGTGTTATGGGAAAATGTAGATAAGAAAATAACTTTTATATTACATAATAATAATGGGAATAAGACTACAGAAGAGGAGGACGTAAGATAATGAATAATACATACGAGATTTTAAAAATGAAATAATTAAAAACACACAATACATAAAAATCAACCATATTAATTCATATGAGAGGTTTAATGTTGTAGAGGGTACATATGAGAGCAAAGAGTTTAAAGTGTCTTATAGCAAAGAATATGGACAATACAAGTATGATATAAAGTTTGGTACAGATAATGAGATAGCTGAATTAATGCAAGTATTATACATAATGGGAATATTGGATTTAGAAGTTGTTTATTAACTAGGCTGAAATGACTATTCTAAAAAATGAGTTAAATTTAAGAAAATTAAAGAATTTTAAAACGGCTGTAGGTCGCATTCTATCGTGAGTAAAATGGTCATAAAATGAAATCTACCATGTTTTCTTAATATCGTATCATTTAATTAAAATAAATCAATAGAAGTTGAAATTTTAACGGTGGTACCGTAAATGAGATTTTAAAAATTTATAAGTCATTTAATTATAAAATTAAATTAAAATAATATACAAAATATAATTTATAAAAATATCATCAAAAATCATAAAAATGATTAATTATTGAATAGGCTGTAGCCTTGATTCTATGGTGAGAATTTTAATGATAAATGAAATGTAGAGGCAAAGTCATATAATTTATCATTGAGACGGAATTAAACGCTTATTGATGAAATTTCAACGGTAGTATTGTTGGAGAGTTAAGACGAGAATAAAAATTAAATATATAAGAAATGAAATTAAAATAGGGAGGGGTTAAATGTCAAAACAAATAATCAACCAAAGATTAATTTATAAAATACATTCAAGCAGATTCAGATACAATAAATGGGGCTTAAACTTAATTATAGATGAAGCAAAAGACAATGAGGAGATAGTTCCATTGGCAGATAGTGAAATATTAAGAATGATAAGAGATATTAGAGGAGATAAAACTACAGAAAAAGAAATATTTAATATTAAAAAACAGATTAATAAGATTAAAAAATTAAAAAACAACAATAACGTTGACAAGTTAAAAGAATTATATAATCTGTTAGAAGAAAAGACATTTACAGATGATTATTTATCAGTAGTATTTGATAGTATAGCAGATTGGAATAGGTTTAACTCTAAAAAAAATCCGATATTTTTCAATGGAAATCAGTATGTAAGACTAATTGGAACTAATGGGGGAGTTAAAAACGATACGGTTATATTTTGTAAAAAAGATATATATGAAGAATTAGATAGAAGATTAAACAATGGTAGAAATCCTAAAAAGAAGTATGTTCCTGCTAAGTTTGAAAGCTATAAGGCTTTATCATGTAGTGCATCTATACCAGTTACTCAACCAAAAGGAGTATTAGTAATTAAAGATGGAATTACCTTTTTCAAAGACAAAGTATTACAACTTACTGATGATGGAAAAGGAGGTTTTGAACTTAATCAAGTAGATGATTATAATATAGAAAGGCAATTTACTGATGGTTGTGGAATGATAAGCAAAGAATTAAGTGAAAAATGGTGTGTTGACCTAGGACATTATGCAAGAGATGAGCATAATAAAAAGATAGCTGAATATACTCCATCTGGATTTAATATACGTAACAGTTGGACTAAAGGTATGGTATTTACTTTTCCATTTTTAGATTTTGCTAAAGAAGTAGCACATGAATGTATGGTTGAGGATGCATGGGGAAATATGATTGATATTAGAAAAGTAGACCTAATAATAACAACTAATATGCTTAAATTATGGGACTCATATGATAGTATAGACCATTATCTAAAATGCTGTCAGGAAAATGGATATAAATATTGTGTTGCTAAAATACTACCTAAAGAATTAGAAACGGTAAGGAATATGAATTATCAATTTTTACAATCATATGAGTTATCAGATGAAGACATAAATGAATTAATTCAACCAACGGTCGATACTATATTAGGTGCAATAGGACAAGATTATGGAAAAACATTATTATTCTTAAAAGGAAATAAAATAACCGAAAAAGATTTTATTAATGAAGACTATGATTTTGTTAAAGCGTTAATGATAGATGAAAACATGAAAAATGATCCTTTTGTAAAACAAAGAATACATAGAATGATAGAAAAGAGAATAAACGACTCTAAAAAAGGAGTTTTGCAAGTAACAGGTAATTATTCAATAGTTGCAGGAGATTTGTATGCCTTGTGTCAGTACATGTTTAAAATGAAAATTACAGGACTTTTAGATAGAGGAGAGTATTATTCTAGGACATGGTTAGATAAAGGAATTAACGAAGTAGTAGCTTTTAGAGCACCTATGACAAATCATAACAATATAAGGATATTTAGATTTAAGGATAATGAATTAACAAGAAAATGGTATAGATATATGACTACATGTACCATACTTAATGCTTGGGATTGTACAATGGATGCAATGAATGGTATGGATATGGATAAACGATTTGTCCCTCATAAGTGAAGTGTAGAGGAAGCTTATGTTGAACGTAGAATTTGCTGGGACAATCCTATTAGGCTTTAAGTAGTAAATTTATTTGGAAACAAATAATATTATCTAATAATCTTAAAGATAGGGTGAATCAGCAGGGATAGACCTAAGTAGTGAAAACTATACGGTAAGCCCTCAACGACTACCAATACGGATTTAAATTACACTATTAATACTAATTTAAAGGAGTATTAATACGATTATGGTATAGTCTAGTCCCACTATTAAATTAGTGTTAAAGTACATGGAAACATGGGGTAGAAACGGGAGATGCAGTCATATCAACAAACAATGAAGTATTACTAAGAAATACTAAAGAATTATTGCCTATAATATGTGAACAGAAATCAGCAGAAAAGAAAGAAATAAAAGAAAATCTACTAAGACAAGCTAATAAAAATGGATTTGGTAATGAAGTAGGAGGAGTAACTAATAGATGTACGGGTATGTTTGATATATTAGCTACATTTGAAAAAGGTACTAAAGAATACAATGAAATGGAATATAGGATAGTATGTATGCAAGGATACCAGCAAGAAGTTATTGATAGTGTTAAAGGCATAGTTGCGAAAGAAGTTCCCAAACATTGGTATGATTACAACGCAGTTAAAATAAATGGGGATGAATCAGAAGAAATAAAAGAATGGAAATTAGAACAACAAAAGCTATTAAGCAATAAAAAACCATACTTTTTTATTTATAATTACAAACAAACCATGAATACATATAAGAAATACTTAAAAGATTCTGATACAAGTGCGTTAATCAAATTTGGAATGACGGTTGATGAATTGAAAAACAAAGTTAATAAAACAAAGGAAGAAATAGAATTTATAACATATTTTGATTTGCTAATGCCTATATCAATGAGCAACAGTACAATGAACAGGATTGCATGTGAGTTAGAGGATAAATTCAAAGATATAAATGTACTTATAGAATCTGAGAAAGATTTCGATACAAGTATAATGAAGACTAATCATACATATCCAAAAGATAAATACATACAAATTGAAGAATTATATAAGCAATATAAAACTGATGTATCCCAACACATAATAACTTGTAAGAGTAAAGATCGTAACGAAAAGAAAGAATTAAGAACTACTTTTATTAATAGATTTAGAGAAAAAGCATCAGAAATTTGTAGCAATAAATATGTACTATGCAATATATTAATAGATATGTGTTATTCAAATAAAGAAAGCAAACAATTTGTATGGGATATATGTGGTAGTACAATAGTAAATAATTTATTGAAGAAACATGGAAATATAATTAGATATCCAATAATAGTAGAAAATAAAGAAGACTTCATATGGAATGGTCACAAATATAAGATAATAGAAAGAAATATTGAAGAGGGATGTGATGGTTTCAAATGTTAAATGTTATATTAAATGAAAGTAAAGTCATAGAGGAAGCTTTAAAAGGTAATATACAAAACAATAAGATAGCTCCTGTATTACAATTGCTAATTAAGCATTATTACTTAAATGGTATGACGGATAAGCTACAATTAAAAGAGCAAATATTGAACTATTTAAAAAATAATTATGAAGGGTATAAAAGAGCCAAATGGGAGAATACCATTGAGAAAATGGTCAAGAGGTTTTTGAAACTTGCCAAGAATCCCAAAGTTGAAATTAAAATAACTGATATAGATAAAATTCAAATAACTACAAATGAATTAAAAACAATTGAGCAATTAGACAATAAACAATTAGAAAAGATAGCTTTTGTGTTATTAGTATACGGAAAGATATCTAATATAACCATAAAAGATAATGATGGATGGATTAACCAATCTTGTACTACTATATGTAAAGAAGCTAAAGTGGGATTACAAGGTATAGAAAAGACAAGGATATTTCATAAATTATATGAAAAGAAATACATAGAACAAAGTAAACATAATGCTAAAACAAATATGAAAGTATGTTACATAGATAAAGAATATAAAGATAAAGATGTAGAATTAACTATAAGTGATTTTGATGGGGTGGCTTATCAATATTTAATATGGAAAGGTGAGAATTGGATTAAGTGTGATAATTGTAAAAAATGGGCAAGACAAAAATCCAACAAAACAAAATACTGTCCAAAGTGTGCTAAGGAAGTTGAAAAGGAAAAACACAAGGAAAGAAATAAAAAATGGTATAAAAACAAGAATTCGGACGGTTTAGAAAATCGCTAGAACCGTTGGTATCATCAAGCTTCAAGGCTATTTTTTTAAAAAAATATGCGTTTTGTATTATGTATAACAATAAAAAAAGAAAAGTTATACATAAGCAAAAACAAAATTGAATTAAAAATAAAAAATATAAAATAGTCCAACGCGACTTTAAACATGAAAGGAGAAATATTTTATGAACAAAACTGAACTAGTAAACTCAATGGCTGAAAAGGCAGGATTATCAAAAAAGGATAGCGAATTAGCTTTAAAAGCATTTGTAGAAAGTGTTGAAGAAGAATTGAAAGCAGGTAGAAAAGTTCAATTAGTTGGATTTGGAACTTTCGAAACAAGAGAACAAAAAGGCAGAACAGGAACTATTAATTTTGGATCAAAGAAAGGTGAAACTTATACTTCAAAAGATAAGATAGTTCCAGTATTTAAAGCAGGTAAACAACTTAAAGAAATAGTAGATAATAAATAGTACATATGGGGAAGTTTATTCTTCCCCTATTATATAATGAAAGGGTAAATGTGAAATGGTATGGACGAAATTAAGAAAATAAAGTTTTATGATACCAATATATTATTACAAAACTTAGATTGTATTAGAAAGCAAACAGATAAGTTTTATATATCTTCTATAACATTAGATGAATTAGAAAATATAAAAACAAGTGCAAATAAGGATCAAGAGATAAAATATAAGGCAAGACAAGTAGTAAGATTTTTAAATGATAATCAGGACAAATATGAAGTAGCTATAGTTGAGCAATTACATTATGAATTAGTAGAATCATTAAATTTACCAATTACAAATGATAATTTAATTATTGCTTGTGCTAAAGTATTTGGCAATCAAGTAGTATTTACAACAAACGACATATTATGCAATTTAATTGCAAGAGATTATTTCAAATTAGAAACAAATAAGATTAACAATAGTTGTATAAATATACAAGAAGAATATAAGGGTTATAGAGAAATAGAATTAAATACAGATGAAATAAATGACTTATATATTAAATACGAAAATAATGAGAATTACTTAGAATTATTAAATAATGAATACTTAGTAATACATAATATAGATTTAGATGAAACTTATGAATACAAATATAAAAATGAACAATTAGAACAAATTAAACTACCTCCTTCAAAGATAGTTAAAGGACAGAATATTCATCAAAGATTAGCATTGGATTTACTTTTGGATAAGGATATACCTATTAAAGTTATATGTGGTACTTATGGTTCAGGTAAAAGTCTATTAGCAACTAAAATGGGATTATACCATGTTAAAGAAAAAGGTAATTATTCTAAATTAATGATAATTAGAGAACCGATTGGCGAAGGATCAGAAGTTGGATATTTAAAAGGAACAAAAGAAGATAAGACTAAAGATTTCTTCAAATGTGTAATTCAACATCTTGACGGTGGTGAATGGGAAGCTGAATCAATGATACAAAATGGGCAATTAGTAAAAGAAATTCCTTACTATTTAAAAGGATTATCTATTGCTGATAGTTATATTATTGTAGATGAAGCAGAAGATTTAAATTTAAAGATGCTAAAATTAATTGGTACTAGAATAGAAAGTACAAGTTGTGTAGTTTTTACAGGTGATTGGAAACAAGCCAATGAGAAATATGCTAAAGATAATGGATTGAGAATAATGATAGAAAAATTAAAAGGTAATCCATTAGTAGGAATAGTTGTATTAGATGAAGATGTAAGAAGTAGTGCAAGTAAAGTGTTTAGTATGTTGGATTAGAAGGAAATTAAAAGAAGGGATGATAACAGAATGATGGATTTTACGAAAGCATTAGAGTTAATTAAAATAGGTGATAAATTAGCTAGAATTGATTGGAGAGGTACGGGAATGTATGTAACAGTATGTAATACTCCTGATTTCCAACCGTTTGTTTATATTAAGACATCAGAAGGCACCACAGTTCCTTGGTTACCTAGTCAAACAGACTTATTTGCAAAAGACTGGGAAATTTTTAAAGATGGTTGGAAAAGAATATAATAGTTCAAAATAGAAAGAGGTGATAAATAAGAATGGCAAAAGAAAATAAAAGTGTAACCTTTACAAAGGCAACAATAACTAAAGAAGATGGAGCATATAAGATTACAGAATATCATAAAGATAATGTTCAGGAATTTAATTTAAGTAAAAAATTAGATGAATATTTAGATATAGAAAATTTATCTTTAACTATCAAGAAAGATGAAGAAATAACAGGCGAAGCAGTTTAAATAACTAAATTAAAACTTCCTATGACTAACCTCATAGGAATATGGATTGTTAATTTAATGGTAAAATACTGATTTTATTACCCTCCCCCCCATATAAAATCAAAGATGTGAGTTCGATCCTCATACAATCCTCCCTCCCTTAAAAAGGCTTAACGCCGACTGAATTTAAAATAATATGTAGGTATGGTGTAATGGCTAACATGATAGTCTCCAAAACTATTGATGTGGGTTCGATTCCTACTACCTATGCCAAAATAATAAAATCAAAATAAGAAAGGTGTTGTTGTATTAATGATACAAGAAATAACAATAGCAAGAGCATTAACAGAATTAAAAACTTTAGATAAAAAGATCAATAAAAAGATAAGCGAAAGTAAATTTGCAATAGTATGTAATCAATCATCAAAAAAAGTTGACGGTATTCAGACTAGAGAGGAATTTAATCAAAGTGCTAAATCTTCTTATGATAGTATAGTTGATTTAATTGCTAGAAGAAATGAAATAAAAACTAAAATAGTAGCTAGTAATGCAATAACAAGAGTAATAATAGCAAATAAAGAATATACCGTTGCTGAAGCAATAGAGAGAAAAAGTAGTATAGGACTAGATAAGATGTTATTGACTTCTATGAGAAATGACTATAATAGAGCGTTGGCTTTATATGAATCAAGTAATAATAAAGTAGAACAGCAATTAAATGAACATTTAGAAACTATGTTTGGTACTGAAACTAAGCAAAAGGATAATGATGTAACAATATTTACAGAAAATTTCAGGAAACAACATGGATATGAAATAATTGATCCACTCAAACTAAAAGAGAAAGTAGATAAATTGACAGATGAAATAGATAGTTTTGAAACAGAAGTAGATGCTTGTCTAAGTGAATCAAATGCTATAACTAAGATAACAATTTCAGATGATAAATAAGTAATATAAGCTTTACATAGTAATATATTGTGAGTTATATGAAAATTAAAAATCTATGTTCGCCTGTGGTTAGCGTCATAACCACAACTATAACTATGATAATGAATGAGATATTGAAAAAGAAGACGCAACAATGCGGAATGATATACAATAGTGAGATATCATTAATAATTGTAAAAGCTCAAAGTTGTAAAGTTCAAATTTCAATGTTTAAAATTCAAAGTTCTTATGGATTCAAAGTTATAGAGTTTAAGAATTAAAGTTGTAAAGTTTTTCAAAATCTATGATATAGGTTTAGGAGTTAACATAGTTATCCGTTAGAAGTCCACATAGCTATATAGTTCACAAATTTATAAAATGATGACCATTAGCTTAGTGCTATGAATGCTTGCCATTGTTGGTCGGCATGCTTGGGATGTAGATGCCCGTAATTGGAGTGGAAGAACACGTGGGTTACTAGTTCGAATCCATTATATAATAACAACTATATTACTCACGAGTGGGGTAATAGTAAAAATTCTCTGTGGTGGAGAATCAAAATATGAGCCAAATGTTTAATGGTGGGTGATTCGCTCCCCACTACAACTTTGGTGAGTGAATAATAACCTCACTAATGTTGTAATATTTTTATGTTTGGGATTGACATGAATTAAAAAAATTAATTACAAAAATTAATCTCTGTTATGAAACAAACACTTACTTTTGATAGGGTTGAGTGTTTTCATGTCCAGAAACATAATATTTAGAGTTTATCTTATAGAAATAAGGTAGACTCTTTTTATTTAAATTTTAAAAATTAAATTAAAAATATTCCATAAATTAAGGTAGCAATATATACATACACATACTATACTCCATGTATAGAATTAGTCCTCCATATATAGGAGTGAAATGTGCGTGTGTGTATATTGGTGCTTTAATTAGCATACATTGGAGGTTTAACAGTACCCAAAAACTGTGGAGGACAATTTATGAATAATAATTTACAGGTATTTACAAATGAACAATTTGGACAAGTTAGAATGACACAAATAAACGGGAAATCTTACGCAGTTGCTAATGACGTTTTGAAATCGCTTGGTTATTCAGAAGGAAGTTGGAGAACTACATTGTCAAGAAAATGTAAAGGCGTTACAAAATGTAACGGGTTAAAAGTTAATGGAATTGAAGTTAACTTAATTCCAGAAGGCGATATTTATAGATTAATAACAGGTTCGCATTTACCACAAGCTGAAAAGTTTGAAACATGGGTATTTGATGAAGTATTACCTACAATTCGTAAAACAGGTGGTTATGTAGCCAATGCAGACTTAATGGTTAATACATATTTTGGAACGCTAGATGATACACATAAAACTATTGTTAAAGGTTTATTTGAAAATATAGAAAATCAACAAAAACAAATAATACAATTAAAAGATGATAATGAAACATTAGATAAAGAAAATGATTTGTTAAGTGGTGAAAACTTAAAATGGGCTGATAGAAATTTGATAAATGCTTTAGTTAGAGCTTATGGAAGTAAATTAGGTAACTTTGGTGAAGCATGGACTAAGTTCAAGAAAGAAATATTATACAAACATAGTATAAATATAAATGCTAGAATTACAAATTTCATGAACTCAACAGGTAAAAAGACTAAGCCAAGAACCTTAAAAATGTTACATGATGAGGAACTTTCCAATGCAGTAAGTACAATAGTAGCATTGTGCAGAGATAATGATGTAGATATCTCAGACATTATTAAAAAATATGAAAATGAATTAAATAGAAAGGAACTAGCTAGTTAATGTTAGATAATAAAATTAAAAAACAAGATAATGAAACTATCAGACAATATGAAGCTAGATTATATAGAAACAAAGTTGCATATGGATTGAATAATAAGAAGATATGGAAAATGATGAATGAAATAGAAGGTAAGAATCTAGGTGAATCTACTAGAAGATGCCGTAGTTTTGATTATAACTTAGGTAGACAAGATACTTTAATAGAATTAAATAAGAAATATGATAAAAATGTAATGATAATAAACGATCTTCACGTACCTTATGAAAGAAAAGATGCGTTAGAAATAATACAAAAACATTCGCATGAGATTGATACTCTAGTTATAGCAGGAGATTTAATGGATTGTGAAGCTATATCAAGTTTTCCTAAAGTACAAAGAATGTCATTGGTACAAGAATTAATTTATGCATATAATTTCTTGAAGAAAGTAAGAAGAATATTAAATAATGGACAAAAGATAGTCTTATTCAATGGGAATCACGAAGAGAGATTATACAAGGAAATTTGTAATATGCAAAAGAAGGACTTACAAAAATTCTTGAATCCTAATATATTATCAATGTTAGTTGATGGATTCACGATTTATGAAGATGATAAAAAAGTAACTTATGAAGGAATTGCAGATATAACATATATTCCTCATTGGTATGTTAATTTAGATGAAAAATTAATAGTATGTCATCCAAAGGGGTTCTCACAAATTGATGGTAGGTTATGTGAATCAGTAGTTGCACATTTCTTAAACAAACAAGAGAAATTCGATGTTGCAGTATTTGGACATACTCATAAACAAAGTCAAATGATAGTATCAAGAAGACAAGGTGTATTTGCAGTAGAAAATGGATGTATGTGTAATCCAATGAAATATGCTGATTGTGGTAAGTTAAATTATACTAAGCAAGATTATTGCTATACTATCATAAGATATAATAACGATGAAAAAGTAAACTATAATAATATAAAAACATATTATTTAGATGAATTAAAAGAGAATAACAAAAAAGAAGATTATATATTAATATTGTAATGAAAGGATGATTAAATTGAAAAAAATGCTTTTCATAGTTGGAATAATACTTGCTATAGCATGTGGATATTGCCTTACAGCTTGGTTAATAAAATTATTATGGAACTTAATAGCTGTCTATTTTGCAATTAAAGTTATAACTTTTCCAATAGCCCTAGCAGTAACAGTAGTATTAAGTATTATTGGAGGATTTTTCAAATCAAGTAAATAAAATTAAATTAAAACTATACATATTAAAAAGGTTAAAAGTCTAATTATTTAGACTATACATATATAACAAATACCGTAGAAAGGACGTTAGTTAGGTGAAAAATAAAACAACTTAAATTAAGCAACTGCATATATTGTGGTTGCTATTTTTGCTAGAAATTAGGATTAAATAAAGTGGATAATAGATTAAAATGATTAATAGAAAGGAATTGATTAAATGAAAAAGTTAAATGTTAAAGAATATAATTTAGATTGTATAATGGAAAATTATTTTAATACTGATAAGGAAGTAATGTTCCTGTGTGATTATAAAACTGCGTGGGAAATATTAAAATTCTCAGAGTATAATAAATATGATTTTGAGAATTATTTTAGTGTTGAATTAGATTGTGAATATCCTTATTACAGCATATATAAGAATTCCAATGATACATTTATTATAGAATTTTTAACAAAATTAGATGGTACATTATATCCAAGCTATGATGCTGATAATTTACTGATTCAAGATAGTGTATTAGATGAATATGGCGATAATATTTTAGAGAAATGTTATGCGAATGATGCATTAAGTTTGATAGGTGATTATGAATTCGTAGATTTAGAGAATCTTAAATCATTAGAAGAAAACTATGTGGACGATTTATCAGATAAACAATGTAATTGTTGCAAATGTTGTGACGAATGTTGTGAAGAGGAAAAAGATGAAGTGTTAGATCAGATTTATCATCAAGGAGTTATAGACGCCTTCAAAGCAATTGATCAATTAATCAAACATAGGTATATCAAGTAACTATAGTTAATTAGATATACTTATAATAAACATAAGTAATTATTAGTGCATATTTACACCTTTTGATATATATTGTATAATTAAGTTAAATCAAAAGGGGGTCAATCAATGAAAAAATTTAAGAGAAAGTATGTATTCATTGTAGCTATTATCTTATTGGTTTTTAATAATATTTTTCTAAGATATAAGATATACTTCATAGGGGATCAAAAAGAAAGGGAACAAATACTAAATTCAACCATTTGGAAATTGTATAAAGATGGATATCATGAAAATGAAATAAGAAATATTAGAGTCAGTTATAATCCAATAAAAGGTGGACTTCTACCTTATGAGGTACTAGTTGTTTTCAATAAAGATCCTTCTAAAGAATATATCTATTCTTGGACTGATGTAAATAAAAAACAAAAAAGAGTTGAATGTGTAGGAGATGGTGCTTCAAGCTTTTAGCAAGTAGTTCTTAATAATAATTAAGACACTAGAACTAACAAGGTATTTTACACAGCATAAATGCTTATACACTGATAATATTAGCAACGGTTAGTAGCTAATGGTTATTGTAAGTTGCTAATATTGATGAGTATATAAAATAAAAACTAAATTTTATTTACTTTGAAATTAATTAAAAAATTAAAAGTAGGATTGATAGAAATATTGATTCTACTTTATTTGTATATTACAATGGGTATTCGACCGCCCTTTTATAATTTTGGTAATATATTTTCTAAAGGGACTAGATTAAATTCTAGTCCCTTTTTGTATACCTAATTATATTAAGTCGAATGTCAATTGGAATATATAAGAGATTATTTTATATATTACCAAAATAAAGAAAGAGGTCGATAAAATGGTAAATGAATTAAAAGTAATGAATCAAGATGGGAAGTTATTAACAGATAGTAGAGATGTTGCAAGAATGGTTGATAAGAAACATTCACATTTAATGAGGGATATTAGAGGATATATTGAAATTTTGAGAGAATCCAACCTTGGATTTTCAGATTTTTTTATTGAATCCACATATAAAACAGAAGGTAATAATAAAACGTATGAGTGTTATTTATTAACTAAAAAAGGTTGTGAAATGATAGCTAATAAAATGATAGGTAAAAAAGGTGTATTATTTACTGCAACTTATGTTGATGCTTTTAATAAGATGGAAGAAAGTTTAAGACAAATAACTACATATAAATTGCCACAAACTTATGCAGAAGCATTAAGAGAGTTGGCTGATAAGGCTGAAGAAAATGAAAAATTAAAAGAAGAAAACTATATCATGCTACCTAAAGCTGAATTTTATGATGCTGTAACTAAAAGTGAAGATACAATAGATATGGGTGAATGCGCAAAAGTTTTAAATATGGGCATAGGTAGAAATAATTTATTCAAATTTCTTAGAGAACATGATGTATTAATGAGTAATAATACACCATATCAAAAATTTGTAGATAGTAAATATTTTAAAATTATAGAAAAAGAATTTGAGAAACCTAACGGTGAAATTAAAATAAATGTTAAAACTGTAGTATATCAAAAAGGACTAGATTATATAAGAAAACTATTAAAGAAATATTACATATAAATAAATTAAAATAGAATTTAAATATTATACATATAGTTAGATAAGGCGTATCTTATAGGTACGTCTAATTGTGATTATATAAATAAATTAAAATATTTGACGTGATAAAATAATTATGGTAATATTTATGTAGAGGATATATATGGATTAGCTACCCGTATTAATAAGTACAGACTCCGAATGTACTTCCTCTATTTTACTATATACAATCGGAGATAATAAAAATAAATCAAAATAATTAAATGAGAATTTGTTTAATTGCATCTATACGGAGGTAGATAAAATGTTAATAAGCAAAGAAGTTGAAATATTGGTAAGTGGTCAAAATAAAAGACACTATGAAAATTTAGGGTATGAAATCCCTAAATATAAAGATGACCATTATAGATGGGCTGTTAAAAAGGGGACAAGGATTATAGTAAAAGTGGAAGATTTGCCTAAAGGATCACAAACAAAAATACAAGTAAAATGTGATTATTGTGGGAAAATATTCGAAAAATCTTACGACAAATACATAAAACAACGTAATAGCATTAAAACAGATGCGTGTTATAATTGCAGACATGAGAAAAATAAAGATGTATTTAAAGAAAAATATGGATTAAGTTGGAATAGTCAATTACAATCAGTAAGAAACAAAATTTCTGAAGCTAATCAACTAGATTCTGAAATAGTAATCAGAGCATTTAAAGATAGAGGATTAACTATTGTAGAAAACCCATTTATATATAAAAATTCACATCAAAGAATTCATTTTATATGTAATAAACATCCACAAGAAGGTGTTCAAACTACATACTATGATATATTGCATCAAGGAGGAAGTGGATGCAAGAAATGTAGATATGATAAAATCAGTGGTGAAAACTGTTATATGTGGAAGGGTGGTATTTCTCCAATACATACATTTTTAAGAGATAAGATAAGAAAGTGGAAACAAGATAGCATGATAAAATCAAAATATAAATGTTGTATTACTGGTACAGAATTCCATGTAATTCATCATGTTTATGGATTTAATCAAATTATACAAGAAACAATGAAAATATTACAATTACCTATAAAACAAAATATTAATGAATATACTGAATATGAATTAAAACAAATGGAAAGTAAGTGTTTAGAATTACATTATAAATATGGTTTAGGGATATGCTTAAACGAAGATATTCATAGACTATATCATGGACAGTATTATCGACAAAATGCTAGTTATGAAGATTTTGAAGAATTTAAACAAAGATACTATAAAGGTGAATTTGATAATAAATTAAAAGAGGAATTAAAATCCTACAATTCAATGGAAAGAGTAAGAAATATGAAGGAAGCTATTTAAATGTAGCTTCCTTTTATTATGCAAAATTTAAGGAAGGAGTAAAAAGGAAGTGATGTAAATGGTAGCCAAAAAATCAGATAAGAATAAACCAAGTGATACAAAGATATGTTTTTGTTGTGGGAAAGAAAAGAAAAATATAGCGAATAATTTTTATCAAAATGACATTGAGTACATACATAATCATTTTAGTATATGTAAAAATTGTGTGAAAAAGATTATCGACTATAAAGAAATGACATCTGTATTTTTTATACTTCATATCTTAGATAAGCCTTTTATACAAAGCGTATGGAATGATATTGCAAAAACAGATGAATCACCTTGGGGTGCGTATATTACACAAATAAGTTCATTACCTCAATATAAAGAATTTAAATATAGAAACAGCCAATTTGATGAGTGTAATATAAGTAAAATTAAAAGTAATAATAACGAAGAACATCATGAAGTAACTAAGCTGAATGACAATGACAAAAGACAGTATGAGAGATTTTGGGGTCGTGGACTAGAAAATCAAGATTATATATGGCTTCAAGAAGAATTTGAAGATTTTATAACTAGATATGAATGTGATTCTAAAGGAATGGAACTGTTAATAAAACAAATATGCCTACAAGAATTGGATATAGAAAAAAGAAGAGCAAATGAAGAAAAGGTAGATCAGCAATTAAAAACATTACAAGATTTATTAGGTTCTAGCAATCTTAAACCTGTTCAAGAAACAGGTGCTAACGCAGTTGACCAAAATACCTTCGGTACGCTAGTGAAAAAATGGGAAAATGAAAAACCGATACCTGAAGCTATGGAAGAATGGAAAAAAGCCGATTGGATAAAAAAATATGTATTGGTATGGTTTTTAGGTCATTTATGTAAAATGATGGGTGTAGATAATGATTATTCAAGATTATACGAAGAGGAAGTTAATAACTACACAGTTGATAATCCTATCAATGACTATCCTGAAGAGGAAAACATAGATGATTAACTTTAAAGTAGATAGAAATAATAGAAAAAATAACGCTGATATATTTACTAAGAACCGAAATTTCAATAAAGAAAGTGATAATGTAGCTAAATCTAAAAAACTAATGAATGGAATTGCACTATGGTGTAGTTATTATAGGTTATTTCCTCATATTTTTGTTGAAGATTATTTAGGAATAGGGTTAAAAACATTTCAAAAGATTTTAATATATTTTATGATGCATTTCAATTACTTTATGTATTTAGCCTCGAGGGGACAGGGAAAGACATTTTTAACAGCTATATTTTGTTGTGTAAGATGTATTCTTTTCCCAGAAAGTAAGGTAATAGTCTCAAGTGGTCAAAAGTCCCAAGCTAGAGAGGTTATAGAGAAAATAGATGATTTACGAAAAACATCTCCTAATTTAGAAAGAGAAATAAGTTATTTAACTACAAATAGTAACGATGCCAGAGTTGAGTTTCACAATGGTAGTTGGATTAAAATAGTGGCAAGTAATGATGGAGCTAGAAGTAAAAGGAGTAATGTTCTTATAGTGGATGAATTTCGTATGGTCGATTTAGATATTTTAAACAAAGTATTGCGTAAACGAAGAAAATTTGCGTAATTAAAACTCTGTGAACTGTGAAGACAAAACAGGTGTGGTATTTTAAATACTGCTAACGGTGAAGGCTAAGTCGCAAGATATGTTAATACCGTGCCAAGATTTATATATAAGTATATTAAATAAGGTGTAGAGACTATCGAAACGATAACTTGAAATAAAATTCAAGTGAATAACGGAGTAGAGTACAATGGAGTTAATCACCATTGGAAGTGCAGAGAGAATTATATAATAAATTATTTAGTATATAATTTTATGATATAGTCCATACCACATGAAAATGTGGAATAATATGAAATTTCAAACAGCCCCTCGTCAACCAAAATATTTAAGCAAACCTGAATATGCTCATTTAAAAGAAAGAAATAAAGAATTGTATTTGTCATCTTGTTGGTACAAATCTCATTGGTCATGGCTAAAAGTTAAAGCTTTTTTTAAGGCTATGACACAAGGTAAAAAATATTTTCTTTGTGGATTGCCTTATCAATTAGCCATAAGTGAAAATTTATTAGATGTAGAACAAGTGCAAGACGAAATGTCAGAAGATGACTTTGATCCATTAGGCTTTTCAATGGAAATGGAATGTTTATTCTTTGGAGAATCTCAGAAAGCATATTTCAAATTAGATGATTTAAATGACAACAGAGTAATTCCAGAGCCGTTATACCCTAAACCTTTTTATAATATGATAAAAGATAATAGAATAAAATATAAATCTAAAAAGAAGAATGAAATTAGAGTGCTATCTTGTGATATCGCAACTATGTCAGGAAAAGAAAATGATGCTTCTGCTTATACTGTATTGCGACTCATAAAAGAAAAAGATCATTATGTAAGACATGTAGTTTATTTAGAAAGCTTAGTAGGTGGACATACTGTTAGTCAAGCTATTAGAATAAGACAATTATTCGATGATTTTGATTGTGATTATATAGTTTTAGACACAATGGGAGTTGGATTAGGCGTATATGACCAACTGTGTGTTTCGTTATATGATAAAGAAAGAAAAAAAGAATATGAACCTTTTTCATGTATGAATGATGAAAAAATGGCTGAAAGATGTATGACAGATGATGCGCCTAAAAAGATATTTAGTGTTAAAGGTAATCAGAATTTTAATAGTGAATGTGCTATTTTACTGAAAGATATATTAAAACGAAGAAAAATGAAATTGCTAATACATGAAAATGATGGAAGGCAATTATTAAAGGGTTTAAAAGGATTTAATAATTTATCAATTGAAGAACAGGTAAAGTTAGAACTTCCGTATAAACAAATAACATTATTAGTTAATGAAGTAATTAACTTATCCAATGAAGGTAAAAATGGATTAATAAAATTAGTAGAACCTAGAGGACAAAGAAAGGATAGGTATAGTTCATTAACTTATGCTAACTATTTTGCTAACGTATTAGAAAAGGATTTGCAAAAACAACAAAAAGATAATGATGTTATAAAATATTGTTTCTTTTCATAACTAAAAATAAATTTAAAAAGAAAGTAGGTGATTACTATTACATATCAAAAATCACTTGAAGAACTAGAACAAGAAAAAAAACAAGCAGAAAAACAGCAACTTATAAATTTTGCTAGTAATAGTGTGTCAAATAATCCCACTTCAAATTCTAGCAAATATAAAAGTTCAAAAATGAATATAACAAAAGTTTATAAATTGTTAGAAGATCCTATCAAAAATTATAAATTACTTCAATCTTGTTCTTTAAGTCTAATGGCTAAACAGGGTATATATTTTAGATTAATAAAATATTGGTCAAGTTGTTTAACATACGACCATTTAATATATCCTGCTATGTCATTATCAAAGGTAGATAAAAAAGAAATAGTACAAGAATCATATGAAAAATGTGCTTTATATTTAGATAAAATGAATTTAAAATTCTATTTACCATATTTTGCAGAAGAAATGTTCAAATGTGGCGAAGGCTTCTTTTATAAGTTAGAAGATGATAGCTCCATAGTATTTAAACAAATACCAAATTCGTACTGTAGAATTTCTACTAATGAAGATAATGTTTTTAGATATGAAGTAAATTTAGATGAATTCGATGATAATACGATATTAGATTATCCAATTGAATTCCAAACTAAGTACAATAAGTATAAAAGTTCTACCAATAAAAAAAGTAAAGTCAAAAAGAAGACTAGAAATAAAAGCAACAATTCTGTTGAAATGAATAATTGGGTTCAAATAAGTGATAAAGGAGTAGCTTTCCCTACACTATTAAATTCAAGTCATAGTTATCCTCCATTTTGTTTCTTATTCCCAGATGTAATAGAAATAGATAATGTAAAAGGATTAAAAAAAGACGTAGATAGATTAGATAATTCTAAAATTATACATAATGAAATAGCAATCAATAAAGATACTGGTAAACCGATTATGGATTTAGATTTAGCTGAAGCTTATAACAAAGCTATTCAAAAGAATTTGCCCGAAGGTATTAAAAGTATCACTAATCCATTTAAAACAGAAACTATAAACTTAAACAATGCAGGGAACGCTCAAAAGAATAATATAATAAATGATTCAACTGATGAAGTTTATAAAAATTCAGGAGTTTCAGATTTATTGTTCGCTAATAAGAAAGCATCAAGTGAGGCTTTAAAATTATCGGTGTTAGCAGATACTCAAATATTATTTAGCATCATACTACCGTTATTTGTAAATTACATAAACTATGAACTAAAAGAAGTAAATCCACAGTTTGTATGGAAGGTAAAAATGTTAAATACAAGTTATTTTAATGCCGATGATAAATTTAAAATCGCAAAAGATTCGTTAGCTTATGGAGGTTCTCGTATGGAATTCTTTGCGTTAAAGGGATTTAGTCCATTAGAAACGGTAAATATATTAAAAGCCGAACAGACAATAGGACTAGATGACTTATTAATACCTGCAAAGACGTCCCACACGTTATCTGATAAGGATAGAGGTAGACCAAAAGCAGAAGATAGTGATAATGGTATAAATGATAATACCGAACAATGGAGAGATAATCAATAATATAATTCAAAATATATTATTTCAGATTTGAAAGGAGGTGAAAAATAGAGAGTGGACAATAAAAAAAATCAAGTTAATAAGAAAATACCTGTAATATTTCAGAAATTAGATCAATATGAAAGCGAAGATAGTGACATCAGATTTTTAAAAGTTAAAATATGGCTTATGCATTTAGGTGAAAATTTTAATGGTAGTTATTTTTCAAAGGAAGTAGTGGAAAATGCTGTTCCTAGTTTAAGTAATACTCCTATATTAACTTATATAGAAACTAATTCAAGTGGTGAAGAGGATTTTTCAGACCATAGAACTATCATTGTTGTTAAGAATGGAGAACAGAAGTTTAAATATTTAGGACAAGCAATAGGAGTAATTCCTGAATCCAATAATGCTCAATTTGAAATGAGATTATGCGATGATGGAATAGAAAGAGAATTTTTGACAGTTGAAGGTTTAATATGGGCTAAATGGGACAATCCTATTGAGATTTTTGAAAATCAAAATATCAAACCACAATCAATGGAGTTGGCAAGTGATTATACAGGAGAATTTAAAGAAGATAAGCTATTTCATTTTACTGACTTTAAATTCTTTGGTGCATGTGCATTAGGATCAGATATAGAACCTGCTATGATTAACTCTACAATTGAAGCGCAATTTAGTAAACAAAGTATATTTGAAGATATTCAAGTGTATATGGAACAATTTAAGAAATTTAATAAAAATAAAGAAAATGGAAGTGAGGTAAAAGACATGGGTAAAAATAAAACTAATTTTAGCCTTAGCACAGAAAATTTAATAGATGAGATCAGAAAAGTTCTTAGAGAAAGAAAAATTATAGTAAAAGATTATTGGGGAGATTCATATGAAGAGAATGAGTTTTATTATAGAGATATAAAAGACGATGTTGTAGTTGTCATATCCAACGATTGGACTCAACTATATGGTATTCCTTGTACGGTATCAGGTGATACAGTTACTTTAGATTTTGATAATAAAGTACCTTATGTTAGTGATTTCAGACCTAAAGAAGATGGAGATACCGAAGTTGAAATTAATTTCTCATCAATATTAAATAATAGAATTAAATATTCAGTAGAAAAGGCACAACAAAAGGCACAAGACGAAATTAACATTGTAGAAACAGAAGAGTATAAAACTTTAAATACTGAATATACAAAATTAAAAAGTCAATTAGATGAATTCTCTAAAAAGAAAGATATTAAAGAAAATAATAATTCAGTAAATGAGCAATTTTCAAATTTACAATCAAACTACGATGATTTAAAGAGTAAGTTTGATACTATAAATAAGGAATTTGAATGTTTAAAAAAAACAAATTCTGAATTAGAAGAAGTTAAAAATGAATTTGAAAAAGAAAAGTTAACTCAGTCAGTTGATAAATCATTAAAAGAATTTTCATTTACAGATGAAGAAGTTAAAGATATTAGAAAACAAGCAATAAACCAAGAAATATCTTTAGATGAACTAAAAGAAAAATGTTATGTATTAGTAGGTAAAAAGGCTTTACAAGGTAATCAACAATTCACTAGCGCAGAATACAATGAAAAGGCTTCTGTAAGAATAAACAACACAGAAAACACTAAAAGTATCTATGGTGAATTAACAAATTATTTTGAAAATCTTAACAAATAAATTAAAAAATAATTAAAATATGAAGGAGGTCATTATATAATGGCAAAGACAAATAAAACAATAATAAGATTAGACAAGGTTAAAGCAACAGCACATATTGAGTCAATTAAATTTGACGGAGATTTAGAAAATGGTATGTTCGTATCATTAGGTAAATTAGCATCAGATGGTGAAGTAAGAGTAGCTACAGCACCAAAGGATGTTGAAAAAGATAGTATAGTAATACATGCATCTTCACCTTTAATGTATAACGAAACTTTACAAGAAGAAGATTTTATATTAGTAAAAGGAAATACAGGCAGAGGTTATGTACTAGAAGTAGGAGATATTTATACTATTACAGATAATGGTATTGACGGAGCAACAGAAGTGGGGAAATTTGTAGTTCCACAAGCTAGTAATGTTAAAGGGAAAGCTACGCAGGATCTAACAAATGAAAAAATAGCATTAGAAGTAATTGCAAAGGAAACTTTAGCAGGATACAAAGCATCAGTTCTTAGAGTTATAAGAGCGTAATTAAATTTTAAAATAATATATAAACACATAAATAAAAATAAATTAAAAATATTTACATAAAACAGGAGTGAGATAACAATATGAAAACAAAACTAACAGATATACAACAATTAGTAGTAGATATATGTAAAGGAGATGTAAGACAAAACTTTTCTAAAGCTGATGGTGAAGAGGTATTAAGACAAAAAATACTTGACACAGTGGGTGGAGAATGGAATTTTTATTCTTATAAAAAGAATCAATGGGAAATATTTGAGTTAATCAAAGAAGTAATATCACCTGCTACTGGAGTTTTAGTAGAAGAAAGTCTATCAGCGTTTGTAGACGTACATGATGTAGCGCTAGGAGACAAACCTGTATTTGATATAGAAGACAATTCATTATTTAGAGTTGCCACTATATCAACAGGGACTAACGATATTAGAAGACAAAAAATTTATGGTAAGACTTTACAAGTGGAAGTTGAAAACATTGGATTAAAAATTTATGAAGATTTTGACAGGTTTGTAAGTGCAAGATGTGACTTTGCTAGTATGATAGAGAAAGTTAAAAAATCTTTTTCTAATGAATTAGCAACTAGAGTATACAATGCAATTAAAGGAGCATTTGATGATTTAACAGCTCCATATGGAGTAAAAGGTACATTTAAATCCGACGACTTAGCTGATTTAATAGCACATGTACAATCTGCAACAGGACAAGGAGTAAGAGTATATGGAACTAAAAAAGCTCTTGGTAAAATAACGTCTGCTGTACCTTCAGATAAAATGAAAGACGAGCTAAATCTTTTAGGACATTATGGGGTGTTCCAAGGAACAGACTTAGTTGAATTGCCACAAGGACATGTTGCAGGAACAAATACTTTTGCAATGGATGATAACATGTTATTTGTTATTCCAGATGACACAAAGATAGTCAAACTTGTATTAGAAGGAGAACCTATTGTATACGAAAATACTTCTGCTACCGCAAGAAACGATCAACAAATCGAGTTCCTATTTGAAAGAAAAGCAGGGGTTGGCGTATTAAAGGCTTCTGTATATGGAATTTATAAATTGGCATAATTAAATTAAAAAGAGGTTGGTATTATTCAATCTCTTTTTAAACCATAAAAATAATATAATTAGAAAGGATGATAAAAAACATGGCTACAGCTAAAAAGAAAGAAGAATTGAAAGAAACTGAAGTACCGCAAGAGAACGAGACTATAATAACAAAAAAAAGTGAATCTAAAAACAAAGAAGATAATAAACCGTTGGCAAGAAAAGATTTAAGAAAGTTAATAACTAACGATTTGGAAATAGTAATAATGAATAATACAAATAATAAATTCACATATGAATGTCCTAGAACTCATAGGAGTTATGACATGACTTCTTATGGTGATTTAGATTACATAACTTATGAAGAACTTAATGCTATGAAAAATAAATACAGAATAATTCTTCAAGATTATTGGATATTACCAATTGATGTAATAAGTGATGATGTTACATTGGAGGATGTTTTACAATTTGCAGGACTTAAGGATATATATAAAGCTGAGATGCTACAATCTGATTTTATTGATGAATTGCTAATAAACAAAGATATAAATGAATTTATGGATATAATGCAAAAAGTAACAAATAAGTACATTTTATCAATAGTAGATAGGGCAGTAGCTTTATTTAAAGAAAATAAATTTAATGATTATAGCAAAATGTCAGTATTAGAGAACAAAGTTCAAAAGCCTGATTTATTCAAAGAAATATCAGAGCAAATACAAGAACAATAAAGAGGAGGTGCTTATTTATGAGTACCCCATTTTCTAAAATATATGATAAATTTTTATCACAAATAGAAGATGGTGATATAGCTAATTTATCAGAAGGTGATTTAAAAGCAATTTTATTTAGTTATATGGATACTTCTATATCATTGGAATTTAAACAATGTAAAAAAGATTTATTAAATCATGTAGATATGGATAAAGAAGAATTTACAGTTGATATTACAAGTGAAGAAATAAATATAATTGCATTAGGAATGGTAGTTGCTTATCTTCAACCTAAAATAAGACACGAACAATTACTTATTCAACAAATAGGCGATAGAGATTATAAAACTTTTTCAGGTGCAAATTTATTAAAAGAATTAATGGAATTAGAACAATTAACGAAACGCAGACTTAGAGAATATGTAAATTCATATACATATAACAAAATACTACAAGGTGATTAATATGGATTATTTTGAGAGATACAAACGCAGAGTAAATATAAATGGTGCAAATAATAAAGAAAAAATTATAAATCGAAAAATTAAACAATTTGAGAGATATATTAATAATGCACCAGATACATATAAAGTAAGTATAAACAACTCTAAAGAATTATATAAAGGAACGTTTCAAGATGTAAGTCCTAATAATCCTAAAAACAATGGGGATGAAAAATACTTTGTTACATATAATAAAACACCTGCATATGTAGGTTGTGTAATTAAATGGTTTCATAAGGATTGGATAATAGTAGATAAAGAACATAATTCAATTCAGGATCATCAAACATTTAAAATAAGACCATGTAATCACTTATTAAAATGGATATCTAAAGATGGTCAAATTCAAACACATGTAGCATTGATAAACAATGAACAGTTATATACTACAGGTGTTACAGAGGATAAATACAAGCAATGGGGTAATTCTAAAGAAAGTATTATATTACCTCTTAATGAAGTGACTCAAACTATATATGAAGATATGAGATTAATAATTAATAGACATTGTTGGAAAGTTACTTTTATAAATGAAGATTATAAAGGTTTATTAACCATAATGTGCGAACAAGATAAGATTAATAATAATACTGATAATCGTGAATTAGGCATAGCAGATTATTATAAATATCAAAATCATTATGATTTAAAAATACTAAATAAAAACCCAATTTTATCAACTTTGGGGACAACTACGACCCTTGATATTCAATGCTTTAAGAATGATAAGAAAGTTGAAAACCCTATATTAAAATATGCTATTTCAAATGAAGAAATAGCTAAAATTGAAGGCCATAAAATAGTAGGGTTAAAATATGGAACTTGCAAGCTTACAATTGAATATGAAGGAATCCAAAAGACGGTAGATGTTCATATATTAGAGAATCAAACTAATAATTTTACAACTCAGATTGAAGGTAAATCAACATTAGCATGGGGTGGAAAGGCTACATATAAAGTTACATTTGTAGATAATGGGCAACCATATAATGATGTATGTGAATTCACTTTAACTAATGAGAATGGTAAGGGAACTAAATTGGCTAAGATTATTAAAGTTGATAAAGAAAATTGTACTTGTACTATGGAAGCAAATCATAATCAAGATGAAGGAATCGTGTTATTACATTGTAAAAATAGAATAGGCAATGAAGAAATTAAAAATATAGAAATTATATCTGCTTGGATAGCAGATTGTAATTAAAATATATGTAAAAACTAATAAAATTAAAACAAGTGAAAGGAGATGTTGTACATGATCGATGGAAAAAAGAAAAGATGGCATATTAGTAAGGATGATATTCTAAGTTTAGACACAGTAACTTATACAAATGTAGCAGTAGCAAAATTAAGACCGTTACCTAACATTTGTGAACCTAATTCAAGTATTGCTAATCATTTTGTAGAAATATTTGATAACGACGGTAAACAACTTGAAGAAATACCTATGGCTGAAATAGATAGTGAGGCCAGCATAGGTAAATTTGCCGTTGATGCTAGTAATACTATTTATTTAGTAATTGCTAAAACTGAGAAAGTTGAAGTTGAGGAACAAGTGAAAGAAGAAGTTCCTGATAATAGTATTCCAATGACTGAATTGCAACCTGCTGTTAAAAATGACAGTAAGGTAGAGGGCAAAGAGGCAGGCACTCAGACTGAAGATGAAAAAAATAAGGCAAAAGAAGACTCAGGTAAAGGAGTAACTGCTGAACATGATACTTCAAAAGATAATGAGCATACTGAAATAGTAGCAAAATCAAGAAGTGTTGAAGCACCTACTGTAAGTCAATTATCTGCAACTGTTATTAGTCCAGAAGGGGAGGTGAAAACTAAAACCATAATTAAAACTGTTAAAAAGATAGTTGCAAAACCTTTAAGTCTTACATTAGAAGAGATTAAGAAAAGATTTCAATACTTTGATGTAATCTATAGATTAAAAGATTCTGTAAAAGTAGTTGAAGGAGAATTTTTATTAACTGTATATGATAATCTAAAGGATTTTTATATATATAAGAGTTTGCCTGTAGATGAAGCTAAGATGATGACATTAATGAAGACTTTAATATCTAGCTCAGATACAAGTTCAATGGGCTTATTAGAATTCTATACCGAACCTTTATTAGCTGAATAAGATTGGAGATGATTAAATGCCAATTATAACTTACAAAGATAGTGAATTTAAACACGGATTAGAATTAAAAGATAGTTACATTTTAAACAAATATCTTTTTGATGTAGTTTATACATTAATGGATAATCAAAATTTATTAAAATTATTAACTATCCCTAATAATCAACCATTTAAAGCTGAAGATATTGAAATAAGTAAGAAAAATCCTATTATTAATGAATATATATTTCCTTATCCAAAAGATATAAATACAACTACGGTTAAAGGAAGCCGTATTTATGTAAATTGGGTTGATGGTGGGGAACAAGGAGGGATATTCCAAGATTCTACCTTACAAATAGATATATTGGTCAGTAATGATAAGGATATTCTTCTTATTAATAAAGGCAGAAGGGATTTAGAAATTAAGTATGAGATACAAAAGACTTTAACAGGAGCACATGGCTTAGGATTAGGAGACTTAAATAAACTAAGTTGGAATATAATTATGACCAATGATATGGTTGGATATAGTTTAAGATATTTCATAAAGGATTTCAGATAGCTATGAATAAAAATGCTAATTTAGTTGAAGTAGACGTTGATAACATCAAGCTAAAAACACTGGCTAATATACCTATAAGTATAACTAAATCAATAACTATATACCCTCTAACGCTTAAAGAAATTACTACATTAGGATATGATATTTATAATAAATCTTTGAACTACATATGCATAGATTTAAAGGATATTGAATATAACTATCAATCTTTAGCTAATATTACTACATTAGATTTTATAATTAATAGTTGTATCCAAGATGCAAATTTTAAAATTATGTTTTTAAATGCCTTATCATTATTTTTAAGAAGTAAAATGCACTTTTTTGATAATAAAATATATGTTAATGAAATTCTGAAAGAAAATATCATTACAAATGACATATTTAAAAGTATACAAACAATAATTAAAGTGCAAAATTCTATAGAACAAAAAAAAGAAGATGGCTACAATGTTAAAAGTAAAAAAGGCAGAGAAATTTTAGAAAAGCTTAAGAAGGGTAAGGAAAAGTTAAATAAAGCAAAAGAGAACTTAAATTTAACATTATTTGATTTGGTTTCAATTTATTGTTCTTACAATAATAATACTAACCTATTAGATGTATGGGATTATAACATGTTTCAATTTAACGATCAATTTCAAAGAATTCAAATATTAGAGCAATACGATGTAAATATACAAGCATTATTACATGGTGCAAAAATGGAAGGAGAAAATCCTACATTTATAAAAAAAATAAATTAAACAGGAGGAAATTTTATGAGATTTGGTTCAAGAGAAGTATGCAATGTTGTTATAAAAGATATTGCAAATAAAAAACCTAAAATATATTTAGAAACATTAAAAATGAATAATATAGAAGTAGGGTCTAATACGGTGTATGCGGTCGGTGGACAGGGTATGCCTAAGCTCATAGGATGGAGCGGAAAGAAGGACGTAAAATTCAAGAATGAAGATGCTTTATTATCTCCAGAATCTTTTGCTGTTCTTTCAGGAAGTAAGATAAGCAGAGAAAAGAAAGTTATACATAAAAAAGAGAAATTTGAGGTGGATGAGAATAAAAAAGTAATATTATCTCATGAACCTAGTGTAGATAAGAAACATATATTTTATGTTGCACTATCTGATATTAGCGGTACTATTCCATCAAAAGAACTAACAAAGGCAAAATCAAGTGGAAGTCCCACATCTGAAGAATATGATATAGATAAGAGTGATAATAAAACAGTTATTGTTCATGAAGATTTAGTAGGGAAAACTATACTTATAGATTATTATTACATGTCAGAAGCAAATGTCACTACTTTGACTATTACAAGTGATGATTTTCCTAAAACATTTGCATTGGAAGCAGATACGTTGTTCAGAACAGAGGACGGAATTGATAGACCTTGTCACATCACAATACCAAAGGCTAAATTAGAAGGAAAATTTAGTGTAAATATGAAAGGTGATGGAGATCCTTCAACATTTAAATTTGATTTTGAGTGTTTAAAACCTTCAAATGGTAAAGACATGGTTGTGTTTGACATAGAAATGGACGAAGAATAAAAGGTGTTGATAAGATTATGGATACTGTAGTAGAAAACAAGGATAACACAATAGAAAAAAGTATAGACAGTAAGAAAACAAATAGTAAAAAAAAGAAAACTATAAATACAATTATCTTTAATAGTAAGGATATCAAAGGTAATTGTATACAAATAGAAGGTTTTTCTTTTAAACTGTTAGACAAGGAATTAAAAGATAATGTTACTATAAAATACATCAAAAATAACGGAAATATAGAAATAGTTGAAATTAATTAGGAGGACTAAAAAGTTCTCCTTTACTTTTTAATTTTAGAGTTTGAAGAAAGGAGGTGAATTTTATGATTAAAGGCTCGGTTAGAGGTGGTCATAACTATGGAGTTACAGGTGCTAGTGGTATAGTAAATGAAGTAACTGAAGATAGAAAATATTACCCTTTGGTAATTAAAGGACTTCAGGATAATGGATTTTCTATGCAAGATGTGACCCCTAGTAGAACATCTACGGTTTCACAAGATTTAGCATATGGAGTTAATTTGGCTAATTCAAATGGATCAAATTTCTTTATGTCATGTCACTTGAATTGCTATAACGGTTCAGCTAAAGGCTGTGAAGTAGTTTATTCGTCTTCTAGTGGGAAGAGATTGGCTGAATGTATTGTAAGTGAATTAGCTAAATTAGGATTTCATAACAGAGGCGCTAAACAAGATACAAGAGGACTTTATGAACTTAGACACACTAAAATGACGGCAGTAATAATAGAACCATTTTTCTGTGATAATGCTGAAGATATAGCTATTTATAGAAAGGTCGGTGTTAAAGGAATTGCTGATGCAATAGTAAGAGGAGTATGTGCTTATTATGGTAAATCAACCTATAGTGAACCACCAAAGCCAATATTTAAACCACTACCACTAAAAATGGCTTATGATTCTCCAGCTGTATTTGTAAGAGATGGATTTATGAATATTGCTAAGTTTTTTTATCGAAATGATTTAATTACTGCTAGAGATGAAAAGTTGGAATATTATTTGATTGATATTGATGGCATCAAAGCGTGGATTCCCCAAAAGGCTACTTGCCCAAGATAATAAAAATGAGTTAAAAACACATAAGGAAGTGAAATATATGAAAGAACAAATAATGACGTTATTGTTTAAAAGTATAATAACCTTATTAACCGCAATATTAAGTATTGTAATTCCGTATTGCATATCCAAATTCAAGGCATATATAGAAGAGAAGGGTAAGACGGTACAGTATAATCGTGCACTAGGAATTGCTAGAGGTATGTATTTTGGATTGGAAGATGAATTTAAGGATATAGAAAAATCAGGAGAAATTAAGAAGGAAGAGATGAATTCAAGATTACTAAAGATATTCCCTAATCTTACTGAAATTGAATTAGAAGCTATTAATAAAGATATATGCCATACAATTGATAGTGGGATTAAAGAGTTAGTCAATCCAGTCGTTATAAATAAATAATATCTAGGACAAGCTAATTAGTTTGTCCTAATTTTATATTAAATATTGTAATGTGTTTTTATTAAAAATATTTGGATAAAGATAATTTAGAATATTTAATAAATGAAAATTAAAGATATATAAATAGACAAAATTAAAAGAACATTGATAACCAGAGTCGTAGTCTATCAATGTTCTTTTAAAACATACAGTACTAATGTATGATACGATTAATTATATTATACCATTTTAGATAATTATTGCAACAAAAATAACATTAATTTTAAATAAAATTTAAAATGTTTATGATAATAAAATAATATGTTATATGAAATTAATTATATTGCAATTATATTTATATATATGAATAATAAATTCAATATACGAAATGTATTACATATGTACAAATGGTTAGAAAATAAATTGACATATTTAACTACCGGTGGTAAAGTGTTTAGCATAAAACAGTGTACAAGAAGGGGAAGAATCATATGGATAGGGGTAGAATAAATGGATATATAAATGTTAATAGAAATGGAGAAAATAAAGGGAGTGGTGGGCTTATAAAATATGAAATTGAAAGAAAACTCACAGAAAAGAAAAAATATAAAATAAGATTTATATATATCTTAAAAATAATAGACTTTTGGCGTAGAGAAGTTAAAGGAAGATATGAAATTCAATTTGCAAAATATATACTATATTTAGATGAAACTAATAGTTCACAATCAATGAAAAATATAGATGAGTTCGAAAAATTTTTAAAAGAATATATATATGATTATTTTATAGAATGTAAAGAAGATCATCAAAATAAAAATATCCATAAACATTTAAAAGTTGGAATAACATCTACATTGGTAGATTCAATTGAAGATATTATAAATTATAAATGGGTAAATGAAATATTAAAGAATGAAGGTTCATGTAATGATGAACAGGGCAATTTTAATAAACAAAATGCTAAGAATATGATAAAAAAATGTATTGAAAAAGCATATTAAATAGTAATGTGAGGATATATGAATGACAGCAAATGATAAGATGATAGTATCTAAAGATGTTAAACAACTAGCAATAAATATATTATTAGAGTATTTTGAAGATGATGTTGTACAAAAGATCATTAACAAACTTGGAAGTGAAAAATTTTTTAAAGAGATAAAAAAGAACATAGAACATAATAGTAATATAGAAAAAGATTTAAGTGATAGATTCATAAAAATATGTAATGATTTGAATGACATACTACATACATTAGAGGAAATAGATGACAAAAGTCATATAGTAAGAGAAGTGTATAATAGTAGATATGATGTGGAGTGTAGCAATGAATATGATTTTATTTATAGGAATTATACATTAGAATCTAATGTGAAATATGCGTTGAAAAGAAAGGATATGACACAAGTTGAATTATGTAAAAAAACAGGGATACCTAGAACTACATTTAACAATATTATAAGAAATCCTTCAAAAGCTACTTTTATGAATATAGTTAAGATAGCATATGTATTAAATATGAGCATCCATGACTTATTTTACATTCAAAAGATTGACAAAAACAAGTGTAAAAATATGGAATAAAAATGTACGATATATGGAACATTAAGAATTTATACCCAGCTATGGACTTGAATATTGTATTTACGCATATTATAATAGTTGGTGTAGTAGATAATATATTATGATAAATATATGAAAAAAGGGGGATTAATGGTTAACTATTTTATTAAAAAGCTAAAGAGGGGAAGGAATATGTAATGGAATATAAAAAAAATAATACTCCAGAAATTAAAAGCAAACAAAAAACTAATAATACAGTAGTAGATAAATACTTAAATAAAAGAACACTTGCAATGAAAACATTTTTAGTAATAGATGAATTATCTAATTGTTTATTCGAGGAATATTTACTAGACGATAGCTCACTAGGAGAATCAATTATAGCATTATATAAATTAAGAAATTATTTATTAGAAAATAACTTAAGAGGAGATGTAAACGTAAAAGCTATAGAACAAGCGTACAAGTCTAAACAGTATACAAAATTAAAAATGTTAATGGAAGAAAAATTTTTACAGTTGTTTACACCTGAAGAGTTTAATTTATTTATTGAAATTTTCAAGTATAATAAATGGAGTTGGTTTGAACTATTAAATAAATTTAACATACGTAAATGTAACGTATTTACAATAATTCAATGCTCACCAATGTAACAACATATTCAACAACAAAAATATTAGAAGATTGTCAGTCTCGCACACTGATGATCTTCTTTTTTATTATGGAATTTTATAAAAATTTTATTATAAAATTTATTGTAAATATAATAAGATAATTTATTTTCTATCTGTAGCTTGTTCGATTTTAAGATGAAAGTTGTTGTTTATAGTCAACAGTAAATGTCGTAATTGATACGATATTTGACATAACTTTTACAATGAAAATTATATAATAAATATAGGAACATGTCAATACTAAACGTTTGTTCGCTCTATATATATCAAGGGTTTCAAGAAAATCAATTATTAAAATTTATTAAGATATAATCTAAAATATAGTGAAAAATAAAATTTATAAAAAGAAAAATATAGTATTATTCTGTAAAAAAATATAATTGTACTATCATTAATATTTAATATTAACAAATATATAAGATTAATAAATATATATTACTAAAAGTATTTTAAAATAGATTATGTACTCATAATAAATTATTAAAATAATTTTTATATAGAAATAAATATATTTAAAAAGTTGCAATAAGCTATTTACAAAATGTTAATATATGGTAAAATGATATATATGAATTTTGATTAGGAGGGGTTTTATGAAAGGGATAAGAAAGTCAATTTTATGTTTAGTTTTATCAGCAGGGGTAATAGCTCCGGTAACAACGAGTATAGTTCAAAGTCCTCAAAAATGTTATGCTTGTACTGTTGATAAAGGTTCATATGCAGATACCTTCACAGAGTTTACTAATGTTGAGGAAGCCAAAAAATGGGGAAATGCTCAATATAAAAAATATGGCCTAAGCAAACCTGAACAAGAAGCTATAAAATTTTATACAAGAGATGCAAGTAAGATCAATGGACCATTAAGAGCAAATCAAGGGAATGAAAATGGATTACCTGCTGATATATTACAAAAAGTTAAATTAATTGATCAATCTTTTAGTAAGATGAAGATGCCTCAAAATATTATTCTTTTTAGAGGTGATGACCCTGCTTATTTAGGTCCAGAATTTCAAGATACAATTCTTAATAAAGATGGAACAATTAATAAAACTGTTTTTGAACAAGTTAAAGCGAAATTTTTAAAAAAGGATAGAACAGAATATGGATATATTAGTACTTCATTAATGAGTGCGCAATTTGGAGGAAGACCAATTGTTACTAAATTTAAAGTAACTAATGGATCAAAAGGAGGGTATATAGACCCTATTAGCTATTTTCCAGGACAACTTGAAGTGTTGCTTCCTAGAAATAATAGTTATTATATAAGTGATATGCAAATATCTCCTAATAATAGACAAATTATGATTACAGCAATGATATTTAAATAGTTTATAAAAATAAATAAAATATAGTTATGTTAAATAAAAGATTTAGCATCTTGAAGTAAGAAAAATTATAGGAGCACATAATAACAAAAATAACTACTTTTAATTAAGTAGTTATTTTTGTTAGCTAAAAGTGTAAATTACCCTTATCTCCTAATTACAAAATATGGTAAAATATAAGTGTGTTTATTTTAAATTAGTTAATGTATATATATTGACTAAAATAATTATATGTAAAATGTAGGTTAATATAACATATTTTAATTGAAATAGGGTATAAGGGGTGTTAAAATGAAGATAGAGAAATGGACAAGTTCTAATAAGAAAAATATATCTGTTAATTATAAATGGAAAAAAATAGTCACAAACAATGGGGTGATAATTATGAGTAAGGTAATTAATTTATTTGATTATAAAAAGAAGGTACAACAGAAACAATCACTACCTCTTACAAAAGAAGAAAGAATGAAAATAAAAGAAGATTCTTTATATGATGATGATACATACTTAGATATGTTTTTTGACCAAGATGATGATTTTAAAGAGATGTAGTATATTAGGAGGACATTATGTTTAACTTTAACAATTTAAAAAATAATTCTATAGTTTTAACAGGATTTGAAGAAATTAGATGAAAAAATAATTAATCGTAGTGAAGATGTATATGATATTTATTATTTACCTAAGGCATTGCCAAATGGTGATGTTTGGCATAGAGCATTGAGATTAAGTGATGCAAGATTTGTGCATATTAGCACACTCTATGGGAAATCAATAGAAAACGAAGTGAGCGAAGATGAATTGGAGGAAATAGGTATTAGACTCAGTAAAATGTTGAATATCGAAAAGTTAGAAAAATGTAATGAGTGTATATATAATTATGAAAATTATATACAAGACAAAGAGGAAGAAGATGCGATACGAACTCCTAGTATCTAATTATATTAGGAGTTTTTATTGTATATATCATCACTAAATAGTGGTATTTTTGATTTATAGGTATAATAAACAAAGAACCCTTTATCTGATAGTTAATCTGTATATGCAAATTTGTAGTAAATATAACAATGTGTTATGATATTTTACTGTTTGGATAGAAAGGAATAAACAAATGAAGCCAATTTGGTATAATAAAAGAGAAGCGATTGAAGAACAGAATAAGATGTATAATGAATTAATTAACAAAGGTAAACAAATTGATATTGCAAGTAAAATAGAACTAAGTGAAGGAATATATGAAAATTTAAAAAATGAGAATGACATTGAACTTAGAAAGTTAAAGCACTTATTAAGATTAAAATTTAGAAGTAGGTTAAAAAAAGATTTCAGTAATTATGTAATGGCAGTAGCGACTTTAATAGCAACTGTTTTTATTGCTTATTATTGTAATGCAACAAATTTTAATCTTCAAATGTTCAATAATAACTTCCAAGAAATGAAAAACACAAATGAAAAATTTTGTAATGTTTGTAATGATAATAGTATAGGTAGTAAAGAAAAGTCAAAACGAATACAAAAATTAAAGCAAGATATGGATAATACTAAAAAACATTTTGATGATTCTAAAGAAAGATATGAAGAAATGATGTCACCAACTAATCCAGCAGTTAAAATGCTATCTATTTTAATAATAATGTTAATTTTATACATGATAATAAATGACAAGGATTCAAAAAAAGATGTGGAGCGAGAATTTTATAGTACGTGTTTAAATATACTAGATGATGTACAAAAAGAAAATACTGAGAAAAGGATATGTAATTTGTTAAAAAGTAAAACTAAAAAAACTAAACGGAAATAACTATTTAAGTAGTTTATACTTTGGTAATAATGATTGCTTATTTTAAGGAACATAAAGGAGAACCTTCTAAGTTTTTCTTATACAAATTATGCTTAGAGATATTAGAAGAAATCCAAAAAGAATTATTAAGAGTTAAATAATTAAATATTAATATGTAAAACGAAAGAACTACTTCATGGTAAGGTAGTTCTTTTTGTTATGCGTAAAAATAGATTGGTTGTATAATGGTGAGTTATTGGTTTTAGTTAGTTATTAAGAGTTAAATATCATAAAATGATTTTATAAAAATAAAAATTTAATATCATCATATCAAATTACTTGATTTTAAAATTATAATATGATAATATATATTTAAAGCAAGAAATAAAAATTAGGAGTGGGATATAATGGGCATTGTAGATAAAGGTATTTATATACTACAAATAGAGGATGAATGTATTGGGTTTTTAAATATGGATTTTATAAAAAATTTTGATTTAAAACCAAACGAAGTGGAATTTGTTAAAAATTTAATACCTTTACAAATTGATAAAGGCATCGATGATTGGATGATTTTGAGACTTGATGACATTGCAGAGCAATTTAATATTCCCAAGCCAACAGTATCACGATATATGCAAAAGCTTAAACAAACTAATATCTTAGTACAAGAAGATTTTAGAAGTCCATTATGGAAATTTAACCCCAATATAGTGCATTATGAAATTAGATAAATTAAGGACGAAAAGTCCTTTTTAAATAAATACGAATATCAAGTTTTGATGTTTAAATTATATATAGATAATATCATAAAACCAAAAACAAATATTTAGTAATATTAAAGGTGGTTCTATAAATGAAATGTGATGTTTTTATGCTGAATCAAGATGAAATTTCGAATTATTTTAATTCAATAAAGACAATTTTTGACTTGAGAAATATATCTAAAAAGTTAATTGATAATGAATGTAAGAAAAATGAAATAACAAGCATAATTAAGAAAACGAATATAAGGGAGGATTTCAAAATGGAAATTAAAACAATTTATCTAATAATTCAGGGGAAATACAAAGATAAGAAAGGTAAATTACATAATATTATTACATATACAGATAGCTTAGAAATAATAGAAAAATATAAAGATAAAATTTTAGGATATGAAGTGGCTAGTATTAATGATCTTAACAATAGTGAAGTATTTGATGATACTTTTAATACAGATATATTAAGAGTTAAAGAAGGAATAGTTAAGTTTAAAAAGTATTTAGTTTGGTATGAAGGTTGGGATATTGAAGATTATTTAGAAATTGGTCAATGGGAATTAATTTAGAATATTAAAATATTAAGAATGTGCTTGATTAGGGGGAAGAGAAATGGAAGAATATAAATATGTTATAAAAGTTGGATACAATAAATATTTGCAGTTTATAGATAATATAGAAGACTATTGGATAGTTAGCAATAAAAAATTAGCTAAAGTATTAAGTGAAGAATGGTACGAGAAAAGAGTTGAGATATTAGATAAGCTAATAGATTTAGGATTAACCATACCTCATTTTGAGAGTGCTTAAGGGAATATTAAGAAAGTAACATTAAATTTGATATTAAAGAGTAAGGACTCTATAATATAGATATAGAGGATATGAAAAGATTAGCTACCTTTTCTATAAAAGTACGTGTCAATATCAATCTCCACACGTATTCCTCTATTTTTTATACCTAAAATTAGTTAGAGTGAGATTGATGGAAGAAAATATTACAAATGAATCAAAGGAGATTGATAGAATATGAGTAGAAAGTATACATATGAACAAGTTAAGTACTTTGTGGAAGTAGAAAGTAATAGTGGATGTAAGTTATTAAGCAAAGAATATCAAAATAATAGCACTAAAATGAAATTTAAATGTAAATGTGGAGAGATATTTGAAACTACGTTTAGACACTTTAAAAATAAACACAAATGTCAATGCAATCAATGCGGAAGGATAAATAGTTCTCAAAAACAAAGTTTTAATATTAGTTATATTAAAAATCAATTTAGAAAAAAAGGGTATATACCATTATTTAATTTATATAACAATGCAACAGAAAAACTTTTAATCAAAGATAAGAATAATTACAAAGTATTATTGTCATATGATAAATTAAAACAACAAAGACACCCTTTAAGATTTAGTATAAGTAATCCATATACCATTGAAAACATACATAATTTTTTACAAATTAATAATATTAAATATGAACTATTAAGTAAAATTTTTATATCATGTAAAAATAGTAAATTGCAGTGGAAATGTGATAAGGGACACATTTTCAAATGTACGTGGGATAGATTTGCTCAAGGTACAAGATGCCCAATATGTTTTGGAAATCAAAAGAAAACTACAGCACAGTTCAAAAAAGAGATATACGAATTAGTCGGGGAAGAATATACGGTATTAGGAGAATATACAGGAGCCAATAATCATATATTAATACAACACAATAAATGTAATACTCAA
The DNA here is from genome assembly GCF_017100085.1 of Clostridium botulinum. Lineage (NCBI taxonomy): Bacteria > Bacillati > Bacillota > Clostridia > Eubacteriales > Clostridiaceae > Clostridium > Clostridium botulinum. The sequence continues at coordinate 149,834 of NZ_CP063966.1, read as the reverse complement.
TACTATGTTACTCCTGCTAATATATTACACAATGATCGAAGGTGTCCTACCTGCAACGAATCTAAAGGTGAAAATAAAATTAGAGATATGTTACAAAATAATAATTTATATTTTGATAAAGAATATAGTTTTGATAATTTAAAAGGTGAGCACGATGTGTTAAGATTTGATTTTGCAGTGTTTGAAAACAAAGAGAAAATCAAATTGAAATGTTTAATAGAATATGATGGAGAGTTTCATTATAAAAAATATTTTAGTTCTCAACGTTTTTTTACACAACAAGATTATGATAATAGAAAGAATTATTATTGCAAGAAAAATAACATCAAATTAATAAGAGTTCCATATTGGGAATTTGATAATATTGAACAAATACTTATTAAACAATTACATTTAGATAATAATATAAATAGTCAAATAGAAAACATATCCTAACACCATTATATTTAGTGGTGTTTTTTGTTATGCTAATATATAATGGAAATAGTGTATAAAATAAATTTAATTAGTATAATTTTCAATATAAATTAATAAATTATGCAATTATAATTAAACTGATGGGATGGAGTGGATGTATTAGATGTGTAATAATAATATAAAACCCAAAGAACCAGATTTGAATGGAAATTCAGGTTGCTTTGGAGGTATTATCGGAAGTATTATATCTGTAATTTTTTTATTTTGTGATACTGTTAACAATAAAATTTTTCACTTTTTTTACTATGACCTTGGTGTTAGTGATTCAATGTGGAAATTAATAGCTATAATGTTAATCGTATTTCCTATTATTATAATGCCAATTATATTTAAAAGCGTATATAAGATTATGTTTAAAGAAAAAAATGAAAAGGAAATAAATATGTATAAAATGCAACTAAGAAACTATGCAGAAAAAGAAAAAAATGAAGAAATTAAAAATCAAAAATATATAAGTGAAAACAAAATATCACATGATGCAATGGAGGTTAATTGTGTAAATCCATTTAATAATATAATTCTAAAGGCTTGGATCGATAATAACAATTTATGTTTTGCTGGTATAAATTATATGGATAATATAAAACGTTTTGAAATTCCTAAAAAAAGTATAAATTCTTTTTTAAGACAAGGCGATGTCTATAATGAAGTTAAGATTTCTGGAGGGAATATAGAAGGTGGCGGAAGTTCTATATCAGGTGCAATTATAGGTGGAGCAATGGCAGGCGGAGCAGGAGCTATCATTGGAAGTCGTAAGAAAATAAAAAGTGAAGAAATCAACTCAGAAAATATAAGAATCGATAAAAGACAAACTATACTTGAATATATGGAGAACGAAGAGTATAAACATTTGTTCTTTGACAGTTATGCTTATGACATTTTAATAAAACTAATACCAGAAAAAGAAATTGAATTTGTAAAACAAAGGAATAAAAATATTAATAATTTTAATCAGACCAATAATGATGTGTATAAAAATATTAGAGAATTATCTAAGTTAAAAAATGAAGGTATATTAAGTAATGAAGAATTTTTAGAAAAGAAAAAAGAGTTGTTAAATATGCTATAAAAAGAGATAAATTTTAAACTTATCTCTTTTTTAATATTTAAAATCAATAAAATATAAAATAAAAAAATATATATTAAGGAGGAATTTTAGAATGATGAATAAACTAAATAAAGAAGATTTTATGGGTAAAAGAAAGTTAGAAGTAAAAGCAAAGGTGTCAAAACAAGTAGGTAATGTAGAGGTGTATGAATTAAATGAATATAATATGTTAAGCTTTTGTAACTTTATGACTAGATTTTTAGAAAACAACAAGGAAACTTTAGAAAAAGGACAGGTATCTTATAGTTTAGATGATAGAATAGAAATATTAAATATGTTTACTAATATTAATTTACAAAACTTTAAAAAAACTGAAATTATAGAAATATTAATGAGTTCTAGTGAAGATTTAAGTAATACAGAGGAAGAATTGTTGAATATAATTATACCTGAGTTAATAGAAAAAACCTCTAAAGAAGGACTAGATAATTTAGTTAATATGGATATAGAAGAACAAAGAGAATTAATCGAACAAGTCAAAGAAGAAAGCAATGAAAATATAGATACCGATCAAGCATTGGAAGAATTAAAAAGAGAAAAAGAGAGACAGTTAAAATTAAAAAAAAAAGAGGAGCTAGAAAAACAAATAAAAGAACTAGAATTAGGTGATGAATAATGCCTTATTTTGCTGATATGTCTCAATTAGAAAAAGAGATTAAAAAACAATCTATAAAGGCGTTAAAAGATGATGTTAGTAGAATTATTAAGGATGAATTAAAAAATCAAGTATTAGATAAAGTATATTCACATCCATCTAGTGACAGTTATCAAAGAACCTATGAGTTATTGAAGTCCATTGAAATAGGCGATGTAAAAGAAGAAAATGGAATGTACATAGCACAAGTTTATTTTAATCCTGAGTACACTCATGAATCATGGTGGGGTAGCAGTAAATTAGGAATTCAAAAAGGTGAACAAGTAGGAATGAATTATATTGCACAATGGTTAAATGAAGACAAGAACATATTTGCACCTTATACAAAAGACTTCATTGAAAATACCGAAATAGAATTAAGAAATACTAAAAGTGCAATAAACGCCTTTATAGGATATATGCAAAGTAGAGGGATAAAAATTATATAATACGTGCCAAAGGACTTAATGTACATTGGGTTCTTTTATTTTGCACAAAAAGGAGTTGATTAGACAGTATGGCTGAAACATATGGTATTCAATTAGGCGTAGAGTTTAATTTTGAAGAAGCAAAACAAAATTTGAACAAAATAATTAATGACTTACAAAAAGATTGTAAATTAAACATTAAATTAGAAAATGTTAATTTTGATAAGATTATAAATGATTATAAAAATTTACAAAGACAATTACAATCTAACGGAATTAAGTTAAATACAAATGGCCTTGAAGAAATAGATAAAGTATCTAATAGAATTGCACAGGCTAATGATTCATCTAGAAAAATAATTTATAATCAAGAACGAGAAAGATTAAGAACCATAACTGATACGCAAAAGAAAATAGAACAAATAATAACTGGTAGTAACGAAACTATAGCTCAGCAACAAGGTAGAATGAATAGATTAAATGGCCAACAGTATGAACAAATTTGGCTTAGAGCATTAAAAGAGAAGGAACAAAAGGCTATACAATCTGAAGAAAGAATAGCACAAGCTGAACAGAAGAGAATACAAAAACTAGGACAAGAAAGAGGATTTGCTTCTAGTGGAATGTTTAGTGATGATACTTATATAAAAGCACAAATTCAATCTATATATGGAGCAGATGCTTCAATTAAAAATTATAAGCGTTCTTTAGATAGTGCGGGAAATTCACAGATAAAAATGACTGTAGCAACTCAAAGTACTAATAATAAGATAAAAGAATATGGAGTAACCATAGACAGAAATACTCAAAAGATATACCAAAATAGTGAAGCCATAAAAGTAAATAACAAGCATATAGCTAGTGCATTTGAAAGAATGGGTAATAGCATTAAACAAGCAGTTTCTATGGCTGTAACCATGGGGTCAATGTATAAAGAAGTTCAAAAGTGTTATGAAGCTGTACAAGTGTTAATATCGTTAGATCAACAAATGGTTCAAGTACGAGAAATAACTGGAATGACACAACAGCAAACAGATAAATTAATGCAGTCATACTCTAAAATGAGTGTAAATTTAGCTACTACATTAACAGATATGTCTAAATTAACAGTTGAACTAACAAGGCAAGGGTTAGCTATAGATGAAACAAACAAAAGAATGCAGATTTTCAGTAAGTTTAATAAAGTTATTAATGGAGACATAAACCAATCAACTGAATTAATGACGGCAGGTATTAACTCATTACAAGTGGATGCACAAGAACTTTCGGATGTATTGGTAAAAGTAGGAGCCGTGTCTGGTACAAGTGCCCAAGAAGTAGGAGCTATAATTCAGAAATCTGGTGCAATGGCTAAAGAAGGAAAAATTTCATTACAGGAATTAGCAACAATGGGTGCAATAGTTTCAGAAAAAACAAGAGAAAGTGGTAAAGTTTTGCCGTCTTAGGAGGAAACTCCTAATGATTATGAGAGTGGGATTAAGCAGGGAGTCCTAAAGGGATAATCTGAACCGAAGGCGTACATTATGTACTAAATCATAGTAATATGATTGATGATAGAAATATCAGTCAGGGGCAACGCATAGATGATGAAGGTTAATGGATGATATCCAACCGTATAATTCATCCACGAGACCACTCCACAAATAGATATACTCTATTTCACTTGAGTAATAATCAAGTGCCTAACGTTAAACGAGGGTGAAAAGGTATGCTGATCTAAGAATGAATTGACATTCTGAAATCTATTAATGAAAATTAATAGGGGCGAGGAAACTCCTAGATGTAAAGGATAAAAAGCCTTTACGATAACATTATATGGAAACAATTGGAACATCATTGAAAACAATTTTTGCCAAATTTCAACAAGTAAAAAAAGATACAGGTGAAGTAAACAAAGATTTTAGTGCAACAATTAACACTCTTGAAAAATTTGGAGTTAAAACAGGTGCAATGGCGGGACAATTAAAGCCTGTTGGTGGAATACTCCAAGAATTGGCAAGTAAATGGAATGACATGAATGATAAGCAAAAAGCAATGGTATCAAGTTCTTTAGGAGTTTATCAGATATCGAGATTTTCAGCTTTAATGCAAGGACTTGCTAAAGATGTAAATGGAGTATCAAGATCGCAACAAATTTATAGCGAGGTAATGAATGCTAGTGGTGAAACAAATAAGCAATATGAAACTTATCTAAATTCTTTATCTGGTGCTATAGATAAATTTAAAGCTAAATGGGAAGTCATATTTAATAACTCTATGAATAGTGGTACTTTAAAGTCTATAGTCAATATGGGCACAGGAATACTTAATCTAGTTGATAAATTTGGAGGATTAAATGTAGCATTAGTAAGTCTAGGAACCGTTCTATTATCCTCAAGCAATAAATTCAAGACATTTAAAAATAGTTTATTTTCTATTAAAGCTACAGAAGATGGGTTGTCTCATTCTATTTTAATAAATGGAAAATCACTGCAAGAATTAAAATTAGCTTTTACTAGTGCAAGTGCAGGTGGAGGAGTATTCAAAGGAACATTAAATATGCTGAAGACAGGGTTAACAGGACTAAAATTAAAGGCTATAGGTGCTAAAATAGCTGTTGAAGGTTTAAAAATGGCATTAACTATGGGACTATCTGTAGCAATAACATTAGCATTAGAAGGTATAATGAAACTTGTTAATAAATCTAGTGAGTTGAAACAAAAGAACCAAGAGCTTCAACAATCCGTACAGCAAAATATAAAATCCAACAATGATATGATAACTTACCTCCAAACAGAAGGTAAGGAGTATGATACTTTATCTAAGAAGACTAAATTGACTGCTGAAGAACAAGAAAAATTAAAAAGCATCAAGCAACAATTAGTTGATAAGTTTCCTGAACTAGTCAAAGGCATAAATTCTGAAACTGGGGAAATTGAGTTACAATCTAAATCTACAAAGGAATTAATTGAATTATTAAAACAAAAAAACAAGCTAGAAAGTAATAAATTGATTAGCGGTGGGAATGATTTTTTAAAAGATAAACAAAAAGAATATAAAGAAATACAGAAAACCATTGATAATTTAGAACGTCAAGCTAAAAAGCTAAAAAATGGTGGAGATAATGTAGGATTAGGTAGCAATATGTACAAACACACGATAGATGGTTTAAATGAAATTAAACGTACAATAGGATTAACAAAGTCCCAACAAGAAGAATTAGATAGGAAAACTGAGGAATATAAAACCATATTAGCACAAGTAGGAACAAAGGTTGGAGAACAAAAACAAAAGTATTCTGAGTTAAAACCATATGTTCAAGCTGTATTTGATTCTAAAAACTTAGATAGTTTTCAACAAAAATTAGCAAATGTTAAAATTGATCCTTCTAAGTTTATAAAAGATGGAAATTTAGATTTTACTGGATTACAAATAGAGATCCAGCAATTTAAAGATAAAATAGAGAACGACCCAAATTACTCTAATATTAAAATGGTGGCACAATTAAAAGACCCCAAACAGGAAGATTTAAAAAAGTATTTTGATTCTATATTATCTTTATCTAAAACTTTAAAGATGAGTCCTCTCGAGCTAACTAAAATTATGCCTTTATCTGTAGATAAAGAATATTTAAAGAAAAATTCGGATTTATTTGTTAAAATCTTAAAGGATGAAATTAAGAAAGCTAGTGGTCAAAATAAGATTGATTTAACAAATATGATTAAAATGTTTGATGGTAGTGAAATTGCTAAAGAAGGTACGGCAATATCGAATTCTATCGGAAACATCAAAGAACAACAAGAACGACTAGATAAGACTTATAAAAATTCAGTAAGTTCTATTAAAGAATATACAGGATATTTAAAAGAATTAAAAGAGAATGGGCATTTATCTGCTGAAAGTCTAGCAGAAATTATAAATAAGCATAGCGAATTAATACCTTATTTAAATGATGAAAAGACATTGTATAAAAAATTGCAAGGAGTCGTAAGTCAAGAAAAACAAAATGCTCTAAATGCTATAGGCGCAAAACTAGAAATGAATAGTACATTTTGTGCAGAAGTTTATGCAAAGCATCAAACAGCATTTAAAAATATAGCAAGCGCATATAATATTGATCTTGATAACTTTAAGTCTATAGCGTTAACGAAGCAAAAAATAAATGGAATATTAACTCGTAATATAGGTCAACAGTGGATTAAACAAGCCGGAATGGGTATCACTGGTATGAAAAAGGCTATGCAAAAAATGAATGAAAGTATGAAAGGTCAGTTTTTAAGTTGGAAAGCTGGTGATTTGTCAGCAGAAGGCGAACAAGACCTTGCGAAAAAATTGGGTGATATAAAGCAATTAGAAGGATATATCAAAGCTTTAGAAATAATGGAAAAAGATATTGATGATACTAAAAACAAGATAAAAAATTCAAAATGGGAATCAGCCGATTTTTCTAAAGTTGGTTCTGGAGGTCATTCTACACGTGGACGAGGTGGTAGTAAATCAAAATATCATACAGATAATACTAAATATAAATTTGCAGGACAAGCATTGAATGAAATAGATGGTATTATTAAAACAATAAATAACTCTATAGAACAAACGGATAAAAATATAACTAATATTACTCAAAGAATAGCTAATTTACAATCAATAGAATCAAAATCTAACTACGCCCAAATCATAGATGAGGAAAATGCTAAGTTAGACCAACAACGAATTAAAGTAAAAAAATTGCAATCAGCACAAAGTCAAGCCAATGAAAAATCAAAAGCAATTCAAAAAGAAATTTGGACAAGATGGTCTTGGATGAAAGGAAAAGATTTATCTAAATTGAATTCTGTGCAATGGGATAAACTATACAACGAACATTATGGCAAAGAAATTGATTTCGGTGGTGGTGACAAAGCTAAGAAGTGGAAAGAAGCATATGACAAGGGTTCTAAAATGTTTCAAGAAATGAGAAAAGACTATGAAAGCACTAAGGAGCTTTTTAATAAATCGGCGCAAGACGAATTAAAAATGGAACAAGAAATAAATGCTACTATTAAGGAAAGAGTTGAAATTCAAAAAGCTAGTTACGATGAGCAATTAAGACTAGAGCAAAAGCAAATAGATTTAGCGCAAGCAAATTTAGATATTTTTAATATTTATGAAAAAGAAAATGTAGACTATATTAAAAAGGCACAACTAACAGGTCAACTAATATCACAACAAAAATCTTATTTAGTTCAAATGATAGGCGTTAGAAACGAGATTACTAGGCAAAGAAACGCACTGCAAGAAAATACATTAGAATGGAATTTATTAAATAGCTTATTAGATGAGTACGAAGGTAAGATTAATGAAAGTAATAAAAACTTACAACAAACGTTAGAAACGTTAGAAGAAATCAGAAAGTCTCAACTTGATGAGTTGTCTAATATGCAAGATAAAATAGTTAATGCCTTAAAGAAACAATATGAGAAAGAATTAGAACTTGCTAAAGAAAAGAAAGCTAAAGAATTATTATTAGCAAAAAATCTTAACGATGAACAATTAAAACTTATTAAAGATGGTAGTAAAACTGCACTAGAAATATTTGAAGATGAGCACAACAAAAAAATAGAACTCTGGAATGATGAGTTAAGGCATTATGAAGAAGATTATAACGCTAAGATTAAAGAAATTGATAATAAAGAATCTAAAGACAAGTATGATAAAGATTTAAATAAAAAGCAAAAAGAAAAATCTAAATTAGAAGCTCAACGTGATGCATTAATGATGGATTCATCCTTAGAAGCAAAAGGAAAGCGAGAAAGCTTATTAGAGCAGATTAAAAAGAAAGATGAAGAGATTAAGCAATTTCAACATGATAGGGATATTACTTTAAGAAAGAAAAATCTTAAAGATGAGTTAGATTCTAAAAAGAAGAATATTAAGGATAAGATAGACACTGAAAACAAGAAATATAAAGAAGCTAAAAAAAGATATGATAGGGAAGTTAAAGCACTAGAGAGAGCAAATAAAGAAAAACTCAAGAAAGAAAATTTATACGCTAAAGCAAGAGAAATGCTTATGCAGAATAACTTTGATACACTTAAGGATTTCTTAATTAAATATGGTGAAGATAGTGAAAAGATATTTGGTGTAATGGGGGAAACCATTAAGAAAAAAATATGTGACAATTTGAAAAATGCTATAGACTTAATGCAACATTTCAATACGCTATCTGATAAGAAAAAATGGAAGAAAGCAGTAGGATATGATGAAGATTACATCATGGGCGATACCGAAAAACCTACTGAAATAACTCATTTTGGTAATATAGAAAAGGGTGTTTATGAGTGGGATAATATCTATGAAAATAAAGAATATAAAGAGTTAGTAGAAAAGTTCTTAGAAGCACAAAGAAATGGTGATACAAAGGCTGAAGCTGATTTGAGGAGACAAGCCCAAGAGTTAATAGGTAAATATAAAAAACATAAAGATGGTGGATTGAATACAAGTACAGGATTTCACTGGCTAGATGGTACTGACACAAAACCAGAATTGGTTCTAAATGCAGACCAAACACAAGCTATGTTAGATATAAAAGATTATCTACCTAATATGGCTAAATTCATACAACAGCCTAAAGTAAATTTACCAAAAATTAATTTACCTAATGTAGATATGGCAAATACAAAACAACAACTTATAATAAAAGTAGAAAAACTACTTAATATTGAAGGAAATGTTGATAAAAATGTAGTTCCAAAAATTCAACATGCGGGTAATGATGTTTTATCACAAATAAAAAAAGAATGTAATCAACTAGGAATATATAGGAGACTTTAACTAATACAACACCTCTCGTTTTGTGGAAAAGCAAATAGTTTATTAATTAGCATGTAAGATGGGAGGCGTTTTGTGTGCAAGTAATTAAAATGATGGATTAGATAAGCTAAAAAAGGCATGAAAGAAAATGATAGCGTTAATCCGCTAACCAAGGGAGAAATGAATATGGAAATGGTGGTAGAAAGAAAACATATAGACCAGTATGTAAGGTCTAACAAAGAAAAAGTTCTAGAAGTTATAAAAAAATGCAATAAAAAATATGCTAAAGCAATGAAAGAATTAGCAATATAGTAAATCATTACGAAGAATAGTAAGCTCCTAGTATTTAATGATATTAGGAGTTTTTGTTATATAAAATTATGGACTTTAAATTTTCAAAATTAATATATTAAATTTAAAAAGGAGGTGTAAATTATGTTTTTATCGGAACAATTTGAATACAACGGAATAAGTTCTGATACTATGGGAGTTAGTTGTATATCAGTGGATACAAGTGGAATGAAAGAAAGCCCCTTTGGAATTAAAAGAAATATACAAGAAGAGCAGATTAATGGAAGAGATATACCTTACTTTAATGGTTTTGAAAAAGAATGTTTAACTTTTAAAATGACTATAGGTAAGATAAATGAAGATGACTTAGAGTGGACTTTTGAAGAAAGAAAGAAGATAGCTGAATGGTTATATACTGATTATTATGCACCTCTTTTATCATTAGATAATCCAGAAGTAATATATTATTGTACTCCCATAGATGACGGTTCAAGATTTGATAATGGATTATTTCATGGATATATAACTGTTACTATGAAATGTAATGCTCCGTATCCATTCTCACCTACATATATTGAACAATATAATCATAAACAAGCCATAAGTGATATTATAGAAATCAATAATTTAAGCAATATATCTAAATATTATTATCCTGAGATCCAAGTACATAGTGAAGATACAAGTTTTAAACTAGTAAATTTAACTAATGGTGGTGAAGAACTTATCTTTAACAATATAGACAAAGGAGAAACTATATACATTAATAATCAAATGAAACAAATAGAGTCTGATAAGAAAGATTTCAAAGGTAATAAAGTATATAGATTGTCTAACTTTAATAAAAATTGGTTTAAGTTAGTTAAGGGGATAAATAGAATTAAGGTGGTAGGGGATGTGGATGTTATATTCAGATGTTCTTATCCAATTACAATATAAGGCGGTGGAAACTTGAGTAAAATTTATTTTGATGGAAAACTAATAACAAAAGAAGAAAGTGATAAGTTACTTAATTTAGGATATATAGATTTAGATAAACATAATGCAAGAGAAAGTCTTGAGATAATATTATGTAAGCCTAATGGTGAAGAATTGGCTATATTAGATGAAGCATACAATGTAATAATTAATCAATATATAAATGCAGTTGATGAGTTAGAATTTGATTTACCATTTTACATAAACTCACAATATGAACAAATTAAAAATTATAATTGGGACGAAACTCATGATCATCTATTTTTAAAAGTAAACAATAAAATAATGTTTGTTATCAATAGCGTAAGTGATATAGCTAATGAATTTAATACAAAACATATTCATGCCTATAGTAGAGAATTTCTACTAACTAAAAGATATTTACCTAAGTTACAAGGTACTAGACAATTATATAAAGATGGACATGAAACAACTGTGTGCAGTATCAAATATAGTTTAGACGGTAACACATGGAATAACTATAGTAATACATTTGAAATTCAAAAAGGTAAAAATGTATTTATTAAGTTATATGACAATTTTGGTAATTTGTTAAATGAATATGTATGGAATTCAGGTGACGAATATAAGCAATTTGAGGGACTACATATTACACATGAAGTATCAGATGTATTCAATAAAAAGATTAATGTGGAAATGAAAATCGTATCTGAAACAGGCGAAGGATTATTGAATCTACTTGAACAAGAAACGTCATGGACAATAGGTTATATTGATCCTGAAGTTCGTGAAGATAGAAGTAAAGGTCAGAATCATAGAAAATATAAAACGTTTGATATAAAAAATGGTGTTTGGTTAGAAATAATATACAAAAAAATTACTGATTTATTTCAGTGCATAGTTGATGTAGATACCATAAATCAAAAGTTTAATATATATAGTATAAATAATTTTTGTAGGAATAAAGGACTATATATTTCTAAAGAAAACTACTTGAAACAAATCAAAAAAGAGACCATTAACGATGAAGTAATTACAAGATTAAGAGTGTATGGCAACAAGAACTTATCTATTGCAAGTGTAAATCCACTAGGTACTGAGTATATTGAAGATTATAGTTACTATAGGAATCCTAAATACATGAGTTATGATTTACTAGATGCTTTAGATAAGTACGATCAAGTATTAAAAAATGAATATCCTAAGTTTTATAATTATCTTCAAGAGTTGAAAACATTTGAAGAAAAAGTAATAGAAATTGGCAATCAAATTGTAGATTTAAATATGAAAAAAACTCAGAAGGAAGATATAAAGGATGTTGAGATACAACACAAAACTCATCATGTAAAGTATTCTGAAAGTACAGGTGATGGAGTACATACTGAAGATGGAATAGATATAGATTTTTCTGATATACATGCATTTGATTTAACTGAATATAACAAGAAAATTGAAGAAGTTGATAAACAAATAAAGAATAAAGAAAAAGAATTAAAATCCGTAGAGGATGATATTGATAATAAGAAAAAAGATATAGAAACATTAAGAAAGAAACTAGCTAAAGAAAATAATTTTACAAAGACACAATTAAATGTACTTGATAACTTTGTTAAAGAAGGAGTATGGGAAAATAAAAACTATGACAATGCCAATGATTTATATCAAGCAGGATTGAAAGCATCAAAGAAATTAAGTAAGCCTTCAATAAAATTTGAAATAGAAATGGTTGATTTCCTTAACATAGTAGAATGTCAAAAAGATTGGGATAAAGTTAATATAGGTGATATTGTTAATATCTATTATGATGACTTTGATTTATATGTCCAAGCTAAAATAGTGAAGATAGCACATGGAATAGATAAAGGTGACTTACAATTAACCATATCAAATAAAAAAGAACTAGATGATGATATTAAGTATATAAGTGATATTGCTAAAATGGCTAATGATGCAAATAATACTATTGATATGTTTAAGCATAAGTGGGACTTAAGTGGAAAGAATACTGACTTAATATCTAAAATTATGAATGACGCCTTAGATAGCTCAAAGAATAGAGTATTAAGTGCTAGGAATCAAAATATAAAAATTGATGAACGTGGAATACAAATGAAAGATATGTTTGATGATAATGAGCAATTAAGACTCGTTAATAACACCTTGGCTTTCACTCAAGACGGTTGGAATAGTTGTTCATTGGCAATAAATCCACAGGGGGTTTTTGCTCCCGCTTTATACGGCAAGGTTATAGGTTCAAACAAATTAATCATAACTAATATGAATGATAAAGGAGAAAGTTCATTCTTAGTTGATGGTAACCATATGAAAGCTATTAATATGGATTTATCTTTACTAAGAAAAAATTTATTAAATAGAATTTATATGAATCCTGAAGTTGGATTTAAGATACAGAAGAGAGATGACAAAGTATCTGATTGGCGAGATTTATTGTGGCTAGATATGGATGGAGAAATATACGCTAAGTCATTCCATGTAATTAATACTAACACCGAGTTAAATGATAAAGGATTGGCTGTAGATAATGGTAAAATAAAAATAGTTAATGAAAATGGACAAGATGCTATATACTGTGATGAAAATGGTGATATGCGACTCGATGGTAGATTAAGGGTAACAAGACATTTGGAACAATGGAAAGCAAAAAATAAATGGGATTTAGAACCTGAGGAAAACAGAGTTATTCTATTGGATGCATATAAGGATAAAGACAAAGGTGGAAAGCTATTAGTTAATGATTGGAATGGAAACACTAATGTATTTCTTGGGTCACCTCCTAGCAATAAATATAGTGGTGGATTTATGAAAATTTTCAGTGGTATTAATGCTGATAAAGTATCAAAAGGATTTATTACTGAAAATGATAATAGTAGAGAAAGGTTAGAACTAGGAATTCTTAAAAATGAAGATACTGGTATAATAAATATAAAAAACAAGGATACAAAAAATATAGTTTCTTTATTAGGTAACGATAAAAGCGGTGAAGTTATTATAAATAATAATAAAGAGAATCCTTTAATATCACTAAAAGGAAATACTGAAGGTGGAATAATAAGAGTAAATGGACAAGAAAAAGGTAGTATTAATGCGTTTCTAGGAGCATTAGAAAAAAATGATGATTATAAAGGTGGGTTTTTAAAACTTTATAATAAAGAGTTAACCAAACCACGTGCATTTTTAGGAATAAAAAAAGAAGATGATGCAGGGTCTTTAGAGTTATATTCTGGAGATAACAAAAAAAATGTACTAATTTCTGCTAGAGATAATGAGAATGAATGGAAAAGTTCAGGAGTTGTTAAACTATATAATCAAAAAGGAGACTCTGCTATAACACTAACAGCCGATACAAATAAAAATCCTATGAAAAGAGAAGGTATTTCTCAAATGGTTTTTGGTGAAGATGTAGAGAACCCAAGATTAGCATTATACAGTGGTAACGGAGAATATGGAAGCTATATACAAATGGGAGATAAACGAGGTAGACCACAAATGTTTATAGGAAATGTAAGTAAAGCTGAAATTGCAGGCGGTTGTCAAGTATGGTACGCCAATATGAATGAATTTAGTGAGACTCATAATAAAAAAAGAGTGCAGATTTATGTAAATAATGATTCAAATGCACAAATAGATTTTTGGGACACTACACAAACAGATGCATTAAAAGCCCTTGCATGTATTAGAACAGGCGAAGGGCAATTAGAAATCCATCATATGTCGGGTAGACAAATTACGTTTACTAAGGATGGTAAAATTTTATTTGACTAGTTTTCATTGAACCAAAAACTGTCAGTATGAACATAAAAATGGAATCTTGTTATTTTACTTTCGCCATACATATGTGCAATTTCATTATTGTAGTTACACCAGAAGTGGATTAATATGTTAGATTTGTAATGTTTGAATCTTTTTATCTCGTTTTTATCTTCACTTAAAAAGTAACCTTTTATTTTTTGATTAGGGAATAAGGATAATGATAAATCAGCTATTTTCTTTTGATGAATCTTCATCAAAGAAGATAGTTCTGACATTTGTTCTTTGGTGTATTTTCTACTAAATACTAAATCAACAGGACTTAAATCTTTAGTCCATTTTTGTATAACACTAAAATCGTACGCCATAGAACAATCCTCTTTATCTTTATTAATATCTACTTTAGTAGTAAAGTGCATTATTCCCATAGGAGTCTTCAATTGATTAAAACGACTATCTTCATTCAAGAATCTTTCTAAGTCCTCAGGAGTTTTAATCTGTTGTTTTAGTTTTTGTATATCAATTTTATTATTATCTTGTGTAGTTTCTTCCTTTTGGATAGGTTTAGTATCTGGTTTAACAACAGGCTTGTTATCAGTTTTTTCATCTACTTTAACCTGTTGAATTTTATCTACTTTAATACTAGGTGTTTTGTCATTCTTTATATATTTTTCTAAATTGAAGTTATCTTTATTTTGTAAGAAATCTTCTATTACATCTGCATAAGCAACTACTTTCTTGCTATCATCACAGAATGCGAATAGTCCATCATTTTTACATTTATTTTGGAATTTATTTAAGAATGCTTTATCACCTAACATAGAATCTTCTAAATCATTTAGATTATATTTATAAACTACATTAGTAGATTTATCTTTTATTAGATAACCATTTACTTGAGCATTTGCTATAGTTGGTATAAATGATAAGCAACCAGCAGTTAGTAATGATAATACGAGTTTTTTCTTAAGCATAATTTTATGCCCCCTTATAGGTAATATTATGTAAATTAATAATAGCATATTAAGGACTTATTTACAATATATTCATTAATGTGAATTTCATATAAATGATTATTAGTGGTTTACGGAATAAATTTAATAGATATATGGATAATGTTTCATAATGAAACAAAATATTGTATAATGTTAAATGGAAAAATTACTAAAGGAGGAATAAAATGAATAAGAAGAGTAAGGTCACGGTCATTCTAGTATTAGTATTAAGTTTATTATTTTCCCAAGTTGCATTTGCGAAATCACGTGGATCTGGTGGAAGAGGAAGACGTAGTGGAAACGTTAGTGTAAGAGGATATTACAGGAAAGATGGGACTTATGTTAGACCTCATACAAGAAGTTACCCAAGTACACATGGTCATAAAGGAACTAGTTATAGTGATTATACTTATGATAGTTCATTGTTTATATCAGAAGATGAAAAGAATGAGCTTAAAAGTAGAGAGAAGTCCCTGGAGAAAGAAAGAAAAAAATTATATGCTAAAATTGATGAATTAAAAGATGAAATGAAAAAACTGCAACAAGAGAATGAACAATTTAAAGACACGGAAAATAGAAGTGGAGCCAAGGAATATGTCAATAATGTAGTTATTTTAGATGAAAGTTTTAATATAGAAAAATCAAATCTAGATTATATTGATAAGAAATTAAGCAATTGTGATAGGAAGTCTAAAATTATATGGGATATGGATTTAGATTTTATAAAAGACGATATAAATAAAGTAAACGAAAAATTGATATCAAAGGAAAAAGAAGTTCAAGGTGTCAGAGAATATATTACTAAGAAAAAGAAAAAGTACAATGAAGCACAAGAAAAAGCTTTAAATGTTACAAAAACTAAAGATTATATAGATAAAAGTAAAAAAGAGTATAGGAATTTTAAAGATTTAAATACTATACATATTAAACAAGAGATTAAAGTGACATTTTCAAAAAGTATTAATCCAGATACTATTAACAATGAAAACATAAAATTAATTTCAGAAGAAACTAGTGAACAGATTCCACTAGATTTTAGTATGTTAAAGTCTAATAAAATAGAAATTGTTCCTAGACAATCTTTAAATCATAATGAAGTATATTATTTAATTATAAATGATGGTGTAAAAGCAAAGGATGGAAGTAATATTATACGTGGTGTTATTTGTAAAACAATTCAAAAATAAGTTTAATATTATTGTTGAGAGATCTTGTACATTTAATATGGGCTTAAATAAATAACTACTTTTAATTAAGTAGTTATTTTTGTTATGCGTAAAAATAACATTATGACCTTTAACCAATTTATGGTAAAATATAAATATATAAATAATATACAAATATAATCTAGAATCTTAGTAAATTGTATTTAAATAGAAAAATATAACATAATATCATATAATTTACCAAAATTTTATTGAAAAACGGGACAAGGAGTGGTAATATGAAAATACAGCGTTGGACAAGTTGCAATAAAACAAAGGCATCTGTTAGTAGTTACAAATGGAAAAAAATAGTCACAAATAATGGGGTGATAATTATGAGTAAGGTAATTAATTTATTTGATTACAAAAAGAAGGTACGAGAAAATCAGGCATATCACTTTACTAAAGAAGAAAGAATGGATGCAACTGAACATTTAATTTATGATGATGATACATATTTAGAAGATTTTATGATTGACAACACAGATGATTTGAAAGAAATGTAAGATCAAGAGGGGGATACTATATTGGATTTTAACTCATTAAAAAACAATTCTATAGTTTTAACAGGTTTTCAATTTATTGAACATAATCCATTAGGTTTCTTTGAATTTGATGATACATCAAAACAAAGACAATTATTTAATAACAGACAGGAAGGAAATGAAGCTTCTGGAAAATTGGTATTTAAAAATGATGGATTTGCACCCACTAAAGATGATAAAGGACATACTAAAGCGAAAGAGGATATTTTGGTAGTATCTAGAGCTAAATCTAGACCAGTGTTAATTTTTCAAGATATAGAATTTTCAAAACAATATCATGATAATGTATTTGTTATACCAATTCAGACTTTAAAAGAACCGATATTAAATCAATGTACTTCAAGAGATGAATATAAACAAAGAGAACGAGAATATAAAGCCATTATAGAACGAAGTGAAGAGTTTTATCATTTATATTATATCCCTGTAGTAAGACCAAACGGTCAGCCATGGAATAGAATCTTAATGCTAAAGGATGCTCGTTTTGTTCATATAAGTAGTCTTTTTGGACAAGTTAAAGAAAATGAAATAAGCGAAGATGAAATAAGTGAAATAGGTATTAGACTCGGTAAAATGTTGAATATCGAAAAATTAGAAAAATGTAATGAGTGTATATATAATTATGAAAATTATATACAAGACAAAGAGGAAGACGATGCGATACGAACTCCTAGTATTTAAATATATTAGGTGTTTTTTTATTTTTAAAAATAGAGTCTTATGAAAGAGGTGATTAATTATGAGTAAAGCAATAGCAAGGGTTGGAGATAAGGTAGAGGGGGTTTGTTATGGTGAATATAGACGAAATAAAAAGACAAGGAGTGAGTCAGGAACTTTTACAGGTGAAATAGTGAGCGGTAGTTCTATTATATTTGAAAAGGGAAAACCTATAGCTAGAGTAGGGGATATCGTAAAGATACATAAGCACTATCCTCATTCAGAACATTATGATTCTTTAGAAACAACAGCGATAATCAAACAAGGAAGCTTTATTATGTTTGAAAAAGGTAAAGGAATTGCATATGTTGGATGTTCAGTATCAGGCGATGACCTTGAAGGTAAAATTGTAAGTGGAAGTGATAATTTGTTCGTAAGTAAATAATTTTAATAAAATAAAGACTTGTGTTGAGATATACACGAGATATAAAAAGGAGATGTTTGTTATGAAAAAATATGAAATTAATGAAAATGTAGCACACAATTTAATGTTATTTTTAGATAGAGTTGAATTAAAAGGATTAAAAGAGATACAAGCAATGAATGAAATAATAGATTGTTTTAATTCACCAATCGAAAATATTGATATGACTAATGATAATAAAACAACTAATAAATAAATTAATTAAAAATTATCAAAGGAGGTGAATGATTCTTTGATTAGGTTAAAGTATTTTGATACCATTAGACATTTACTTAGAAGTGGTAAAGTAAGTGATCCATACATATTAAAAGTTACACAAGAAAAAATAATCAATAACAAATTAAACTTAGACGAGATACCAGACCCATTATATCATGTTAGAATTGAAGATTATGTCGAGATAGATGAAAATACTTACTATAAAACACGAGAAATTAAAAGTAATCAATTCTATGTAGAATATGATAATGGAGTAGTGTATTTTAATCCAACTGAGGAAGGTAAGACTGTTAAAATTGAATACAAAGGCAGAGGAGTTTTACAATTCCCTGCTGAACGTATATGGGTTCATAATCCCAATCCTTGGTTGGTAGACAATTTACAAGAACTGATAGACTTTATATTTGAAAAAGAAAGATTGCTAAATGAAAAATTTGCTAAGTTTACTCAATTAGTAAAGGATAAAACCAAAGAAATAAATGATAAAGTTGATAATTTTACAGAGTTTCTAAAGAAAAAGACAGACGAGTATGAGCATTACATTGATGAATGGATTAAATTAGCTAATGTAAAAATTAAAACAATAACAGAATGTATTATCAGATGTAATGAACAGACTAAAAAGTGTGAAGAAACCACTCAAGAAAGCAAAGATTGGACAGAAAAAGCTAAAGTTATATGGAAGCCAAGTATAACTTCATTTTTACATATAGATGAAAAATATCCGTTTCCAGAGTTAGGATGGACAACTATATGTGATGATAATGGAGATGTTATTAGGTTTAATGGCTCAGCTTGGATAAAACAAGGTAATATAGTAGGTGCTGTACCTTTAGCAACTCCACAAATGAAAGGATTAATGTCTAAAGAAGATAAGTGGAAAATGGATAATGTGCAAGAAGGTGCAGAGAAAAACCTGCGTGGTGATGACTTAAAAGATGAAATATCATGGTTATTAAAAACTAAATCCATTACATTTACAGTTCCTAATGAAGTTACAACAGGAGATGTGGGATATATGCTACAAGCTCCATGTGAAGGAAAAATAGTTAGAATTACAGGTATTGCACAAGAACCCTGTATTTCAGGTGAATGGGCGGAGTTTTCAATAATAAAATCATCATTTCAAAACTTAAATGACTACTCTCAATGGAAAGAAATTACTGATAAATATAATAGATTAAAATTCTTAGGATATTCAAGGATTTCTCAAAGTCCTAATATATTAAATTACAATATTGATAGAAATGATGTATTTAGATTAATTTGTACTAGAAAAGCTGAAGGATTAAAAAATGTAACAATTCAAATTGATTATGAAGTATAAATAAATTAAAAATAAAAAAGGTAATTGAAGGAGGAATAATAATATGGCAAAAGGAAGTGTTTCTTTAGAAGCTCCTATCGTTGGATGGGCGATTCAAACTAAGGAGGATACAAAAAAATATAAAGATATATCAGAGGAAGGATGGAATTTTAGTAGGGTTAATGCAGGTGAAACAAGTAAACAAATAACTGAAACTAGCTTTGCAATTTTTAATAATGTACCCAATGTAGGTATAACAAAAGGTTCAGACGAACAGCCTGTTAATGGTAAAAAGCATGTAGCACCAATGACCGATTGTTTGATATATGTAGCTGATCAATACGGTTCAAATAATACTGTTGAAGTTACAGATGAGCATGGAAATGTAATCAAAAAAGGGACACCTAAGTTAGTTAAAGATAATTGGGTGGAATATCAAGGCATAACTTATCCACCAACTAACAGCAATGATTGGAGAGACTTAGGTGCTAAAAATCCTATTAGTATAGATAGTAAGCCTTGGTTATTTAAAGCTGAAAAAATAGGTGCTAATGGCAAGACGGTAGTAAAAACAGGTGAATCTTTAAGTGGAACTATTTATGATAAATCAGGTGATCAAGCAGTTACTAATGGTGACTATACTTTAGCTGATAATAAAACTGTGTTACATAATTGTCTTTTAGGACTAGCTAATGAAGGTAATGGATTAGATGCTACTACTTTTGCTTCTATAGGTGCTAATATGTGCAAATTTAAATTAAGAATTAATATTCCTATAGATGCTAAGTCTGATAAGATTAAATACTTGTTATGCGTAACTTATGATCATAACTAATAATAAGACTGTTATAAAATACAATTAAAAATTACATACAAAAGTATTAAAGAGACTATCTATTTAGTCTCTTTTTCTTTTGCAATACAATGTGAAGGAGATTTGAAATTATGATAAATATGATTGAAAATATAAATGATAGTACACCAAGTAATTTTATATATGATTTTATGTGGATAGCGGAATACGATAATGGTGAATTGTTAACTGAATATAACCCACAATATACTCCAAGAACAACAGATTTTTATAGTATAGACAAAAGTAAATTACTAAGATACGGATATATAGGTAGTGGATTAAGAGTTTATTTTAATGTATATGATGGTATCTTTAATATAAACAATAGTATATATGAAATCTTTTTTAAATATAACAATCAACTATATAGCTTAACTAATATGTTAGGCGTAAAATACAATGATATTATTCAATTTAAAAGAAGAACGGCTTATTTTAATCCATTGACAGGAGAATCATGTGGTTCAATGAATGGTAATATAGATAGCTATAACATTGGTTGGAAGTCTAAATTATATATAGGTAATATAGAGTTTAGTGTGAAAGCAATATACTCAATACAAAAAAATGAATTGCCGTTATTGCAAATTAAAATTGTACCAAATCAAGACTTTCAAAATTGTGAAGTAGTAATTAGAAAAGATAGATTAATTGAATATAACTATCCTTGTAATATGAAATCTAATATAGGTGGAGAGTTACAATGGGTGGTGAGATAAATGGGGCAATACATAGGTGGTACAATTAAATCTATTGTAACTGATACAATTGTTAAAAGAGATGAACCGTATAAATACTCATTTAGTATTTCAAAAATAAAAGAAAGTAATGCTGTAAAGCAATTTAATATAAATGACTTTAAGGAATTTGATAATAGTTATGAATCATTGTGGGATATAAATATGGATAATTGGATTGGTATACCTACAGATATAAAAGAAGAAGAAAAAGATAATATAAAAGAAAATCTACTTCAAATAAGCGGAGAGTATTATAATCCAATTAAATATATAGTTTTTTTTAATGATATAAAGCTAAAAGAATCTAATATATTAACATATGAAGATATAACCGATGAAGTAACAATAGATAGTGGTTATTTTAATAATGTGGTTGATGGATTTGTAAAAATACAACTTATGGATACATCAGAGAATAATAAAATAATAAAAGATTTTAAACAAAGATTAACTTTAATTAATACAAAACCATATGTACTTGTTGGCGATATCATCAATAACAGATTGAATATAACTGTTAATGATAAAGAGAAAGATAGGGTTAAGATAAATATTAAATTAAATGATAATACGATTTTGCCTAGCAATGGTCAAGAATTTAGTGATTATTTACAAGTACCTTACTTTTATAATCAAGTTTTAGATAGTGAAAAAATTAATGTTAATCCAAATGATTTTAATACTTCCAATAATACTATTATAATTACTGTAGTAGATGAATATGGAGACGTTTCAGAACCTTTGATTAAGCATTTTGTTGGACAATTTAATGGACTAATGTTTTTAGATGAGAATTTAAATTATTTATGTGACGATAGTAATAATTATAATGATGATAAAAATATAGTAAAAGACTTGTATTTAGGAAAAGTACAAGCAGGACAAAAAAGTAAAAAAGTAATTGCATATATAAAAAATAATAGTGATAATATATTGACTAATATAAAATTAAAATTAGATAAAAATTATATAAAAAATGGTACAGATATTAGAATAGGAAGATATATAACTGATAGTTTTAGTAAAATGAGTGACATTATAGATTTAACTGATATGGTATTAATGCCTAATCAAACAATACCTTTTTACGTTCAAGGGGACGTAGATATTCTATCCGAAGGTGGGGGCTATTTTTATGTTGATGTGATAGCTGACACTCAATAAAGAGGTGATATATAAATGAAGAAGACTTCTTTTAAGAATAGAATGAGAGGTAAAATAGATGTTCATTGGATTAAAGAGAATAATCTATCTAGTAAGCTATGTATTCCTATCAATAATTATACAACTTCATCTTTAAATATTCCTTATAGGAATAGAATGAGAGGACTATATGATATTACTGCACCAAAACGAGAAATTAAAACACTATATCCTGTTGAGGATACTTTTGTTTCTGAAGCTAATCCATATATGATATTTGGATCAGGAAATAGTATTCTAGTTGGAAATAACAATAGCAAACAAAATATAGGATTGGTAAAGTTTGATTTGTCAGATTTCAATCTATTAACAAGTATCATATTATTGGATTGTAAATTAAGATTAACTATATCAAATGTAAGAGATATAAACAACTTTAAACTAGAAATGAAAGAAGTGTTTAATGGTAGTTGGAGTGAGTTAACTACAACTTGGTTAAATCAACCTTATATAAGTAATGAGGTAAAATCAATAATTGATTTTACCAAGCAATCTAATGAAACAAAAGATATAGTTATTGAAATAGATGTAAAAAAACAAGTAGAAAAATGGTTAAAGAATCCTAAGCAAAATCAGGGTGTTGCTTTAAATGTTAATAAGTTAAATGAAATGGTAGCTTTTTATTCAAAAGAATTTAGTGTAAAAGAAAAATCACCTCAACTTTTGATTAAATATATTAATCTAAATTCACCTTTTATGCATGAGATAGAAAGTATAATGAATTATTTAAATGTATGGCAAGTTGATACAAATAATATGCTTAGTGAATTAGAAGTTGTTACAAAACATTCTACAAATAATATAGATGCAAGTATTATTGTGTTACACAATTCAGGTGATTGTTTCGCAGAATTAGAGATAGTTAAAGATAGATTGTTGTGTGAGACATATATAACAAGTGGATATTGTACCTCAAATTTAGAGGTATTCACGCAAAATAGCAAAATGTTAAATTCAAGAATACAAGTAAAAGGAGAAAATTTAACTAATACTTTAGAAGTGTATGGAAGTAAGGATGTGCAAGGTAGTGTTGGAGTATCTATATTAAATGCTATAAAATCTATGTTACAAATTAATCCAAATAGACTAGTAAACTTAATAGATATACATTCATGGCAATCTATTGCTTCACAATTAGAAGTTAATAATAAATGGAAACTATTAAATAAACTAGGGATTGCGTATGGAAATCATATTGATAATATTTTAGAAGTAATTCAATTGGATCACATAAGTAATGAAATCAAAGTATTAGCAAATAAAATATTAATGAACGAGGTTTTTTATGGTAGATTTGCAGATTTAACAGGGAATGTAGGAGTAGCCCCTTCTAGTATATTATCTAATTTTATTAATGTTTATTATACAAATAGTTTAGAAAATGAACTAAGTACATTATCCGTTAATAAAATTACGAATGAATTAAATAGTAGTATAGGCAAATATATAAAGGCTGAATTAGGATATACTTACTCAAAAGAATTATTAAATACATTAAATATATCAGATGGAAGAATTATTAACACGCTAACAATTCAAGATGTAGAATATGTATTAAATTCTATACAAGTTCAACAACGAGCAATACATGGTAAGCTAAGTTATTCAACTAAAAATAATATTAATAATACAGTAGTTATACCTAGTATAAGTATATTAAATAATGAATTAAAATGTCTAAATGAAAAAATAACAAATATTATAGATGTATATGTAAAAGAAACAAAATATCAACGAGCATATATCCATACATTAGGATGCGTACCCATTAAATCGTTAGTTAAATATACATATGAAAGTAATATAGAAAATGATCTTAATATATACGTAGACGGGATAAGTGTTAACCAATGTTTTTTAGAGGTTGTAAATAAACGGTACGAAATTTATAAAAATAAAGGGTATGGCTATATAATGTAAGGTTTTTAGCAATTATAGTTGTCATAAATATTATTATGATAACTATAATTTTTATGTAAATCTAAAGTAAGATATTTTAATTAAAAGGTTGATTTTATGTAGAAATTGCAGTAAAAAATGGAATAAATAACAGTAAGAATAAAAGAAATAAAGGAGGTAAAAATATGGCAGGATTGTCAAAACCATATACAGAAGGACTAAAACCAGAAGGTGTAATAAAATTTTTAAAATATTCTGACCAAAATCGTTTTGACAAAATTGAAACATTGGTAGATGGAAATATAGAAGCTCACGGAGAATATGGAGGATGTCTTTTATATGATGATGATGGAATAACCTTTGAAATTTTTCAAAAATCAAATATATATGCATATGGTAAGCCCTACAGCGATAGCGGTGGTTCAACATCAAAGTCAATAGATTTATATATAAAAGGCTCTGATAAAAAATTCATACTACTAAAAAAAAACATACCAACTAAAGTTAATGATTGGTATTTACTGTGTGGTAAATTGGAAAAAGGGGTATATCAAGTAAAACCTACTACAAGCTATACAACTTTTACTGAATGGTATATAGAAAACTTAGAAGCACATAAATATCTAATACAACAAAATAATAATTATTACTCTTTAAAATCTTCATTTTATGAATTAGGACAACCTAGTAATAATGAAGAAAAAGAACGATTCTATAAGGAAAATGGAATTGACAATTTAAATACGTTAGTTGAGAAAAAGAATAGTAAATCAGTTAATTTAAAATTAGATAAGAATGATATTTATAAAACTGTTATACCAATTGATTTTAATGAAATCACAGATAAGATTGAGTATATTGATGAAGACAATAAAAAAGAAATTAAATATAATACGGAGGAATATAAATTATTAGATTTAGTTAAGAAAAAAATAGGAAGTAAATTTCAAATAGGTAAATGGGAAGAAAAATAAAGAAGAAGGTGGTTTTATGGCAAATAAAAGTTTGTATTTTAACGGAAAAGATTCTGAGGCTATAATTAAACATAAAGATTTTTACAATGTATTTCCTTTTTCAATTCAATGTTGGATTAAAACAACTCAAAATAATAACAATCATAGTTCTATAGTTAATAAATATATTAGTGGTAGTCGTAATGGATGGTCATTAAATATTAAAAATGGTAAAATCTCATTTTGGATTTATAATAATAATAATGGTTGTGAGTTTATAGGTAATACATTAATTAGTGATAATGAATGGCATAATGTAATAATAACAGTTTCAAATACAGTTAAAGTTTATATAGATGGTGTTTTAGATATAGAAGTAAGCAGTAATATAAATTCATATAATACTAATTCTATTGACATAGTTTTAGGATTATATCAAGGAAGCCATGAAAGGTATAATGGTTTTTTAGATGATTTTTCTTTTTGGAATATTGAATTAGATAATTCTATAATTGCCAAATATTCGAAAGGCATAAGGATTGATAAAAACAATAATTTTTTAACTGGGTATTGGAATATGGATAAATTGGTTGATAATCAAATCATAGATTGTATAAAGAAAAATAATGGTACAATTAAAAATCTAGAATTAATTTCATATGGGTGCCCTATTGAGTATTACAAATTTCTACTTCAACAGAACAACCAATTATACACCATAAAATCAGAGTTTTATGAACCTTCAAAGTCACAATATAAACCAATTACAGGGGTTGAGGTTAACAATATTACAGATGAAAATTTAAAGAAATATGGCTTTGATGATATAGAAGATATATTAAAAACTATAGATAAAGGTAATTTAAATATACTCTTTACTAATGATTTAGAAAGCGGAAAACAATTTAGTGTTAATTTAAAGAATGGAATTAAGAAAATAGATGGTGTTAGATTATTAAAATAAAGAAGGTGATTAAATGGCAAACGGTAATTTTGCAGGTGGAGATGGCTCTAAGGAGAATCCTTTTTTAATCGAGGATGCTTTTGATTTAGATAAAGTAAGAGATAACTTAAATGCTAGTTACAAATTAACTAATGATATAGATTTAAATGTAAAACCTTTTAATGAAGGTGAAGGATGGAAGCCTATTGGGGCATATATTACTAATGGTTTTAAAGGTAATTTTGATGGTAATGAACATTGTATAAAAAATTTGCGAAAATATGGTAGCTATAATGGTGGAATATTTTCTGCTATAACAGATTCAAACATAAAAAATTTAGGAATTATTGATGTTAATATAACAGAAGGATTCCAAAGTTCACCATTGGCTGGGGAATGTAAAAATTCAAATGTAACAAATTGTTTCGCAAGTGGGGTTATAGATGTTGAAGATATAAAATGCGGAGGACTTTTGGGAGAACTTATAACTGGAAATATATTAAACTGCTTTTCCAGTTGTAATGTTAAGGGAAAAGAATGTGTAGGTGGATTAATAGGGTATATATATCAACAAAATTTTACTATTAAGAATTGCTATTCTACAGGTAAAGTTGCAAGTACACAAAATGAAAGTTATGGCGGTCTAATTGGTTGTAACAACTATCATAAATACGACGCAATAATAAATTCATACTGGGACATAGCTACAAGTGGTCAAACCTCATCCGCAGGTGGCGAAGGAAAAACAACTGAACAAATGAAAAAACCATCAACATTTAAAGATTGGGAAGATGAGAAATTAGAAGATGGCACACCTGTATGGATATTAGAAGAAGGCGAATATCCTAAGTTATATCGCAGAGAACTTAAATATTTACTAAAAGAGAATAAAACTGAAAATTTATTTAGTTTTGAGGATGATGTGATAGTTGATTTAGGGAAACAACAGGTTATAGAACAATTATATAAAGAAAAGGGATTTGATGATGTTTTAGATTTAAACAAAACTTATAAAAAAAAGAAGATGTTTTTTATTGAAAAAGAAAATACAAATGAAGGTTCAATTTCAAAAATAAATATAACTGATAATATTTTAAAAATACTTAGAATCAAAATCTAACATAAAGGAAGGTGATTATATGGCAAATGGAAAATTCGCAGGTGGAGATGGCTCTAAGGAGAATCCTTTTTTAATCGAGGATGCTTTTGATTTAGATAAAGTAAGAGATAACTTAAATGCTAGTTATAAGTTGATTAGGGATATAGATTTAAATATAAAGCCTTTTAATGAAGGTGAAGGGTGGAAACCTATTGGAGGAGTGAATAATTCGTTCCAAGGTGACTTTGATGGCGATGGACATATTATTAAAAATTTATATATATCGGTTAAAAATGAAGATTATATTGCTTTATTTGGATATTGTAGCTTAAGACAATCCAACTTCATAAAAAATCTTAAAATCAAAGATGCTGATATAATTGGGGGAAATTATGTAAGTGCATTGGTTGGTATGCTGAATCAAGGTAATATAGAATGTGTATGTGTTATAGATTCAAATATAAAAAGTTTAAAAAACTCAGGTAGCTTGATAGGACAAATAAACAATCAGCCTGTAACATTAAAAAACTCTTACAGTTCAAACACTAAAGTCGAATCAGAACAGGACGACACAGGGGGGTTATCATCATTTATCGGGAGTCAATCAACTATACAAAATGTATATGTATGCAATATTGTAAAGGGAAAAGGTTGTTCAGAGGCTATAACTCCTCGTTGTGATAGTGAGGGTAATTATGGATTTTTTAATTGTTATTATAATATTGATAATTTCTCAACATCTAAATATTGTACTGGCAAAACCACAGAACAATTAAAAAAACCTTCAACGTTTAAAGATTGGCAAAGTGAAAAGTTAGAAGATCAAACTCCCATTTGGATATTAAAAGAAGGACAATATCCTAAATTATGGTTTGAAGTAGAAAAACATTTTTTATTAAATCAAAGTAGACATTTATATTCAATTAAAAACACAATTTTATCTCAACTTGACGAATCAGAACCCACAGAAGAATTATTTAAAAAAGATGGATTTGATGATGAACAATTATTAAATTTAGATAAATTTGATGGACAAGTTGAAATGAAATATGAAGGAAAATGTTGTGACGGAGAGTTGTTTAGCTATAAGATAGGTGATTGGATTAAAAATATTAAAATCAAATAAAGAAAGAAGGTGTTAAAATGGCAGGAAAAATAAGACCCAGCAATGTAAATAATGAAGCAAGATATAAATTAATAGGGTATTCTACTTATAACGGAAATTCTACAAGTCCAAGTAACAATAATGAAATAGGATTATTTAATGAAAAGCTTGATGAAACTTGGAATGATACTGGTGCTTTTTATATTTGTAATACAAGTCAATATATCGAGATAGAGATTTATGATAATTGCACTATTTGGAGATATCCTCCCATAACTTATAATGATTATTGTGCTTTATTTAAAATAGAAAAAATGGAAAATGAGAAATGGAAAGATATAACTGAAAATGTTACACAAACTTGTACGAAACATCTAATAGAAAATTGGGAACGCACCATCGTTGATTTACCTAAAGGACATTATAAATTTTCTATCTCCAAAGATGGTGAATCGAGAATAGATACTGAATGGTATATTGAAAAGAGTATTTTAAAGTATTTTTTTATAAAAAAAGATAATAAGATATATTCTTTAAATAAGAATATATATAAAGATAATATAATTCCTAGGAACATTGAAGATTTAAAAATTGTTAAGGAATTAAAGAACATAGAGCAGATAAGATATATTTTTAAAAAAGAAGATTTAAATAAATATGGTACTCCTCAAGTTAATATATCCGAAGAGTTATTAAGAAAACTACAAGGTTTTGAAATTATAGAATGGTCAGATGATAAAGAAGAAAATAAATTAAACATAGGTGGTGAATATAAAGATAAAATATTTAAGTGTTTTGAAGAACCAGAGTTATTAGTTTGGATTGATGATAAGGATGTTAACGAGGTCTCTTTAATTGGAGAAATAGAATCAACTAAAATATTAGATAAAGCTGAAGATTACGATTTGTTAATGTGGACAGACGACAAGAATATCAAAGAAGCGAAGATAACTTATGAAACTGAACCATATAGACCTATAGATGCTTTGAAAACTATAAATGACGGTACATTTGATGTATTGGTTAAGGAGTTAGAAAATTAAAAAATTAATTAAATTATATTTATAGGAAAATAATATAAAAGGAAGTGTTATATATGAGTCAAAAAACTGATAAATTTATTAATGATATTAAAAATGGTACTATAATAACTCAAGAAAAGTATGGTATATTAGCTTCTGTTACAATGGCTCAAGCAATATTAGAGTCTGGATGGGGTTCAAGTAATTTAGCTAAAAATTATAATAATTTGTTTGGAATAAAAGCTGATACAAGATGGTGTGGTAGAAAAATTGCTGTAAATACTAAAGAATATATTAATAACATTTGTGTTACTAAAACTTGTGATTTTAGAGTTTATAATTCATGGAGTGAATCTATTGAAGACCATGCCGAATTTTTGGTTAAAAATAAAAGATATAAAGATAATGGATTATTTGATTCTAAAGATTATATTGGACAAATAGAAGCATTGGTTAAGGCAGGGTATTCTACTAGCCCAGATTATTCTAAAGAACTAATAAGAATAATTAAACAATATAATTTAGATAAATTTGATAACTATAAATCAATTAAAAATAACGGCGATTATATAAATACCAATCTAAATTCTATACAAAAAGAGATTGATGGAATAGTAACTGCTAGTGCTTTAAATGTTAGAGATGGTGCTGGTATCAATAGTAAGAAAATTGGTAAATTGTTAAAAGGTGAAAAGGTACATATATTTAAAAACTATGGAGAATGGCTATCTATTTATTTTGGGGAAAATGGTGGATATGTGAGTTCTAAGTATGTTAAGATAATTTAAACTACATATGTCATATAATTACAAACATATACTGAATATTATGAAATTAATTCACTTATTGACTTTATATGACATAAACGTATATACTTAATAAGTCATAATTTAATTTTAAAAATAATATTATATTTATTGCATAATAAGAATACACAAGACAACTTTGTTATTTGGATTAAATATATAAATATTTGTAAATTTAATTATTGTAATACTAATATAAATAAATTTCATATACATAGTTATAATAGGAGAATTTCATATATGGGAATATATAGTAAGGCGATATGGTTGTTATGCATCCTTTTAATACCACTTGATTTGATTATATACAAATTTTTACCTAACGATATAGAAGTTAAAAAAGAAGCTTATGCTCCAGAAACCACCAATAAATTTAGTACGCCTATATTATTAGATAATAAAGGATCTACTTCTATTTCGTTTATATTTATTATAGGTTTACCTATGATGTTATTATATATATTAAAAACATTGAAATTTTATAATATTTATATTATAATTTTATCAATATTTTTAATATTAATTTTAATATTTCCTATAAATGAATTATGCGACTGGCTTGAACGCAAAAAGAATCCAATTTTAAAAAGTAGAGAATTACATCTATTGATATTAGTATATTTATTCCTAATCATTTTAACTATTGGAGTACACATTGGAATACCTAAGTATAATACAATAGAGTATGCAATATTCATGATGATAATATTTATAGCATATATTTTAATTTGCAAAGTGTTATATAGTTTATTAATATATCGTTATAACATATTAAAGGATAAATCTATACCTATTTTAAATCAATTCTTTAGTCTATTTATTATAGGTATGTTAATTATAATTGCATTTATAAGTATTGGTTATTATACTAATTATACATTATTTGTTGTTAATAATGATTTCTTTCATTGTAATTTACAAAAAGAAAATATTACAAGTTGGCAACTTATATATTATACTATCTCAACTTTTTTAACTTTTTGTGCTGAGAATATAATTGCTAATCATTGGACGAGCCAACTAGCATGTCTATTAAGTAAAATAACTACTATATTTAGCGTTACGATCTTATTAAGTGTGCTAATAGGATTACTACCAGATAATATAGATAGTGTTGATAATAAAAATACAAATGAATAGTGTAAAACAGATAAAAAGAAACAAAAGCAGAATCAATACTAAAAGCTATCCCTACAATTATAAACAAAATTTTAAATTGTAAAACTAAAAAGAATTAAACTAACATTTAAAATATAAAAAAGTTTAACCTCTAGTAATCATACTAGAGGTTTTGTGTTGTTAGGTATAAATTCATATCAGTTTAATAATACAAGGAACCCTTGAATCATTTAGAATATTATTCTACAAATTAAAACACTAAAACATCAATTTCTATACTTATTGTTGTTTAGTCAAATGAACATGCGGTAAAATATCCTGTTTCTTTTACATCTGTTGGAATTTACTTTTTTCATTATCACAATATCGCTTCCTGATAATCATATATAGCACCTCATTTATTTATATATATGAAAAAATCAAAATATGACAGTAAAAATCCTTAAAATATTAGTTGTGCATTAATTATTATAAATAAATATAGTATTAGAAAACAAAAATATGAAAAACAGTACTTTATAGTGTCTTAGTTTAAAAATATTGAAATAATTTTGCAAACAATCCTGTTACTAAAATATGTGATAAAATACAGGGAATTAATATATTTTTATAATCTATTGTTTCACAGTTTAAATCTTTATGAATAGATTTTATTGAACTATATAACCAATATAATGCTAAAATTGTTAATAATAAAACACCCAAAATCTGACATGCGTAAAATAATACATAAGGAAAATGGCAAGGTAACTGCCAAGCTTTAGCTTGTGCAGAGGAATTGCCGAATATAAGGAAGTGACTAATGAAACACTATAGAGAAAATAATAAATATTATTCTTCATCGCATTTAGTTTATAGATGCTGTTATCATGTGGTATTTTGTCCGAAATATCGTCGTTCAATTTTATTAAGTAATGTAGCTAATAGGTTAAAAGAAATATGTTATGAAATTGCAAAAATACATGATTTTTTAATTGAAGAAATTGAAACTGATAAAGATCATGTCCATATGATTATAAATTGCAATCCAAGATATGGAGTAATGAAATGCGTGCAATTAATTAAAGGGATTAGTGGTTATAAATTATTTGAAGAATTTCCTTTTATAAAGAAGAGATATTTATGGGGAGGAAAGTTTTGGAGTAGGTCCACTTTTGTAGCAACTGTAGGTAGTGTAAGTTTAGATGTTGTTAAAAGATATATTGAAAACCAAGGAAAATAAATTAAAAAAATGCTTGAAAAATTGTAATAAATATGATAATATATGTATATGATATAAATTCATTAAAAGAGAGGTGAATACTGTGACTAAATCAAAAACACCAAGTTATGTTTTAACTTTGAGATTAGGGACTACTAAATCTGATATAAGTGCATTAAATACATACTTTGAATTATCAAGAAAGTTATATAATGCTTTATTAGGCGAAGGATTAAAAAGATTTAGATTAATGAGAGAATCTAAAATGTATCAACAAGAAAGAAAAGAAACTAAGAAGATGAATAAAAATAAACTATTCAAAGAAGCACAATTAAAATATAAGTTTAGTAATTTTGATTTAAACAAATATTCCACCTCATTAAGGGTAAATGAATTTAAAAATATAGATGCTAATACAGTACAAGCATTATCGGCAAGAGCGATTAAATCTATTGATAGAATGAGGTTTGGTGAAGCTAAAAGAGTTAATTTTATTAAATATAATGAAATGTATTCTATAGAAGGACTTAATAATAGACAAGGAATAAGATATAGAGATGGATTTATATACTTTAGTAAATTAAAATTACCTGTAATTATAAGAAAAAATTATACTTATGCACAAAAATGTATTCAAGATAGAGTTAAGTTTTGTAGAATAATCAAAAAACACAAAGGTAATTCAATTAGATATTATGTTCAATTAATATTAGAAGGAATACCACCTATAAAACATACATTAGGAGCAGGTGAGGTAGGTTTGGATATAGGTACTCAAACTATAGCCATATGTTCCGATAAAGATGTTAAATTATTAGAATTAGCAGAGGATATTCAAAATATAGAAAAGCATAAAAGTTTATTAAATAAGAAATTAGATAGACAGAGACGTGCTAATAATCCTAATAAATATAATGAAGATGGCACTTTTAAAAAGGGAAATAGAGATAGATGGATTAATAGTAATAATTATTTAAAAACTAAAGCAAAGTTAAGAGATATGCAAAGTAGATTAGCCAGTATAAGAAAACAAAAACATGAAAAAATGGCTAATTATATATTATCATTAGGTAGTATCATTAAAGTAGAAACTATGAATTATAATGGGTTACAGGCTAGAGCAAAAGAAACTACCATAAATGAGAAAACGGGTAGATTTAATAAAAAGAAAAGATTCGGTAAGTCTTTAGCAAATAAAGCACCTAGTATGTTACTTGATATAATTAATAGGAAGCTCAAATATCATAATTTAGGGTTGTTTAAAATAGATACTTATAAAATAAAGGCAAGTCAATATAATCCCTTTACAAATGAATATATTAAAAAATCTTTGAGTGAAAGATGGAATGTGTTTAAAATAAATGAGCAAGAAATTCAGATACAAAGAGATTTAATGAGTGCTTTAATTATTAAAAATGTTATTATAGATGAAAAACTTAATTTAGATAAAGTAAATAAAGATAAATTATTAGATGAATTTGATAGTTTTAAAAAATTGCATGATATAGAAATAATAAGATTAAAAAATTGTAAAAATAGATTATTAAGTAGTATGGGAATATAGATATAAAATAAGGTATTAGAATCGTGCCTTTGTCGTTAATTAGTTGGTTGCAACTATTGGCAAGAAAGTCTATAGATAATCAATTTAATAGTTTAAATGTTGTAGCTTAATTTTGTAATTAAGTGAGAGTTAAAAAGAGAATTGATAGAAGTAGAACCTGCCAAGCTTTAGCTTGTGCAGAGTATTCAGCACTAGTATTGTTTAAAAATATTTCAATAAAATTATGTTTATTCATAATCATTCTTTGCGTTTTTTCTAAAGTAGAAGAATAATAATAAGGATGATTAATAAATATAAAATTAATAAACATAAAGAACCATTTAAATAAATTATTAAAAATACAAAAAGTACTTACTGTAAATTTTTTTATAGAATATATAACCAATAATATATTGATTATAAAACAAAGTATGCATAATAAAATTAGATAGCCAATAATGGTGCTTTTATAATCCAAATAAAATTTTATTAAGAACCCACCACAGATTAAAAATACAACACAAAATATTTTCATGCTATCTTCATTATTATTTTTAGGAGTATTAAAATTATTTTTATACTCCACTGAATAATTATAAGTATTTATGGTTTTATTAAAAGAATTAGAATTAAGACTTTTATTAAAATTAGAATTAACCTTAAAGTTAGCATTACTATTTGATTTTAAAAACATAGATGAAATAAATGTTGCAATAGTTATTATAGAACCTATTAATCCTATAAGGTCAATTGTACTCATTTAAACACTCTCCCCCTTTCTAAATAGATTAGACTCATATATTATACTATAATTCTAATAAATATTACAAATTTATCATTTAAAAGAATAATTTTCACAAATTTAATATACAATATTAATTATAGTGAAGTTATATTTGGTGTATTTTTGAATTGCAAAAAGAAGTCTTTAGCAAAAATTAATAGTATACTTTAGTTCTTATGTGTATATTTTAAAAAATGTACGCTATTTTTATAAAAATCCTAAAACGCATTATATTAAAAATTTAAATTTTAAAATAATTTAATAGTGTAATTATTAAGTAACTTTTATTTTGAAAATTATAAAATTGTATAAATTGATATTTAATAAACACCTTTTCAAATTGTTGTTTTTAATATTGTTGTAATAAGCAAAACTTTACAATCATTCAACAGAATATACAATTCTGTTGAATCTTTAGACAAGCTTATGATATACTAATATCAAAGGTTTGAGTCTATTGAAGGAGTTTTAAGATTATGATAAAAAAGTTAGATGAATTTATTGAATACTTATATCAAGAAGATAAAGGTGAAAAAACTATTTATACTTATAAAAATGATATTAAAAGATTTATAGAATATTTTCAAAAAAATAAATTAGAAGTAAATACAATTGAATTAAGGAAATTTAAAGACTATTTATTAGAAGGATTACAGCTATCCCCTAAGACAGTAAATAAAAATATAGTAGCTATTAGAAAATACTTAGACTTTATACATATTAATGATGTTAATATCAAAATGATAAAGATTCAAGATCAAGGATTTTTAGATGACATACTGACTAATAGTGAAGCTATGAGAATGATAAAAGAAGCTGATAAAGCACGTGATTTAAGGGCTAAAGCATTTATATGTACATTATACTATACGGGTATGAGAGTTAGCGAAGCTATCTCAGTATTAGTAAGAGACATTGATGAAGATAGTATTAGAATACTCGGGAAGGGTAAAAAGTATAGAACAGTGTTAATTCCTAAAAAACTACAAAGAATATGGATAGATTACATGACTGTTAGAGTAAATAATAGTGATAAATTATTTACAGGTCAAAGAGGTGGAATCAGTAGATTTACTGCTTTAAACATGGTAAAAAAATATGGTGGAAAGGCTAAAGTAAAGACAGATAAGGTATATAATCATGCATTTAGACATCTATTTTGTATGAATTTAGTTGATAGAGGAATACCAATAGATGTAGTAAAAGATTTAGCAGGTCATGCCTCTATCTTAACAACAAATATATATACTCGAAGAAGTAAAAAACAATTATTAGATGTAATAAATCAATTTTAGAATAGCTTAAATGCTATTCTTTTTTATTGTGTAAAAACAATAAACATATGGAAAATAAATTAAAAAGTAATTGAAATAAGAGGATGGTGATTACAATGCAATATAAATTAGTTTATATATGTTTTAGTAAAAATCAAAAACATTATTTAAAATCTAAAGGGCATAAATTCTTATTCAAAGGGTTACATCCTATAAATCATAAAGCATTTTGGGTATTTGTAAATGATTTTGTACTAGAACAAGATTTAAAAGAACGGAAAAGAAATAATCCAAGATTTAATAATGATAATAAATTAAAATAGAACAACTAAAAATATTAAGGAGTGATTAAATAATGGCACAAAGAAGTAAAAAAATCAATTTTTATAATGAGGACAAAATTAAGGGATTTAACACAGATACTATGAAATATTTAAATAAGTACAAAATAGATATGTCTATTCGTGAATTAAGTGAAAAAACTATTTATAATTATGAAATGGATTTATATAATTGGTTTACTTATGTATTAGATAAACAATTCAACCAATGTATTACCGAATTAAATGAAGATGATATTATGGAATTCTTATACTTCTGTAAACAACAAGGTAATAATAGCAGACGTATGAAAAGAAGAATGGCTTCAATATCAGCTTTCTATAAATTTTTAAGAAAGAAAAGAATAATCAAAGAGAATCCTATGGAATTTATCGATAGACCGAGAAAAGATACCGATGTTGTAACTCAAACATTTTTAACCAAAGATCAAGTTGAACAAATAAAAAGTAAGTTAAAAGAATATGGAGATTTACAACTTGAAACTTATGTATTATTAAGTTTATCTACAATGGCAAGAGTTAACGCAATATCCAATACAAAATGGGAGCAAATTGACTTTGAAAACAGAATTATTAGTGATGTTCTTGAAAAAGAAGGGAAGATTGTTGACCTATATTTTAATAAAGAAGTTAAAGAATTGTTGTTACGATTACAAAGTATAAGAAAGGAAAATGATGTAGAAAGTGAATATGTATTTATATCAAAATATAATAAAGAATACTCTAAGGTTAATACATCAACCTTAAGTAAATGGACTAAAAAAGTCGGAGAAATGATAGGTGTGCCAACTTTACATTGCCATGACTGGAGACACTCAGGAGCTACTTTATTAAAAAATGCGGGTATGCCAATAGAAAGAGTATCTTCGTTGCTCCACCATGAAGGCTTAGATGTTACTAAGAAATTTTATATTAAGGAAGACACGCAAAAAATGATTAATGAAAAGGATAAATATGAAATTATTTAACACTGTATTATAAAATAAATTAAAAATCATAACAAAGAAAGGAGGCTTTATAATGAATAGTGAAGAATTATGGCAACAAAGAACCCAAGATGACATCGAAAATAATAAAAGTGCAATTAAGGATCACGAACTTAGGATTCGTCAATTAGAAGAAAATAAAATTAGAATGGAGTTACAACTAAATGAAATTTCTAAAGGTCAAATAGAATTAAAAAATTTAATGTATGAAACCCAAAAAGAGAATCGCAAAACATCTGAATTGATGATGACTAAGGTGACAGATACTCTAACCTCTACATTTAAATCTACCATTAACACTGATAACAATATTAAACTTACAGATAGAAAGGAATTCTGGGGTATTGTAGGAACTATTATTGGTATAGGAGTTATGATTGCACAATACTTCTTTACTAAATAACCATAAATGAAACAAATAGGGGGTGATAACAAATTGAGCAACAATATGATTAATAAGCAAAATTTGCTTACATATTTAATTAAAGAATTAGAAAAAGAGAATTATACTGAAGATATGTTACATAATGAGTATACTTATAATTGGATGCAAGGATATAAAAGAGGGATTTTATCTACAATTGAGTTAATAAACAGATACATAGAAAAAGAGAACTAGCATAAGTCTAGTTCTCTAAGTCTATAAAATAGTTAATAAAAAGTCCCTTATATATGTATAATACCAAACTTATTCTAATATATCAACAATAATTTCCATTCTAGGATTTTCTTTATCATAGCCTCCCATTATAATTAAAGGATTTAGATGTTTGTAATCATCGTCAACTAGCATACCACTTTCAACTAGTGGATCTAATAGGAACTTTGGACTTTGGTTGTCATTATCTCTACGTCTTCTATTTCCATAATAGTTCTTCATTGTAATTTGAAATTTCTCTATATGTAAATTCTCATATCCTAGTTTATTAACCAACCACAATCCAAACTCTTTCCATTTACTTTTCATATTTCTCATGGTCATTCTATTAATAGCCCATACATTTATAGACGGATGAATTGGACTTTTAAATGGCTTATTTCTTGCTCTAGGATGTTTTTTAAAATAATACCCCTCATATTCTTGCAATAATTTATTATCTATGGTTAATATATATTGTTTTTGGTTTTTATTATCAATGATAAAGCAACACTCCTTTTAAATTAAATATTAAATAACACATGTCAACGTAAAGTTTACATTGTAAATTTACTTAACATAATACTTATTATGAAAACTAATTTCTTTTAGTACATTGGTCTCATAATTTTTCTTCGCTACTAATTCATTTTCTAAATTATGAACTACAGTATAAAACTCTTCAAACCTAGTAATTCTATATCCTATGAATCTTCTGTTTCCCACATTTCCATTCCAATTTTGATTAAATATACAGCCTATTCCTCCATTATTTATAAAAGAAAATATATGATCTAAATTATCATCAAGTAATATTCTATTTGATTTGGCTAACAATCCTTTGTTATGAGTAAATACTAAGTTCTCATCAATATTAAACCATTTAAAATACTGTTGTAGCCATTGTATCTTTTCTTTTATACAATAATCAGAATTATACTGTGGGTAGGTGCAGAATATTATTTTAAATCCTTCCTCATGTAGCTTATTTAAAGTTTTAATTGAATTTTCTGTTGGTTTGGGATTAATAAAAGTTTCCTTTTTAAGTAGTAATTGTTCAAAATATGACTTAGGTGCTTTTTTGCAATCTCCCCACCAATAAGATTTATTATCTTGCCAATTCATATTATCATCAAAGTCTTTATTATATTGATTAACTACAAATTCAGATAGATTAACTAATACATCATCCATATCACATATTATTTCTAAATTTTTATTATGTATATTTATGTTTTCCATTACTTATAAACCACCTTTCATCCCCTATATAATGATTTTTATTGTATAGGGGATTTTTTATTTTTTGTAGAACTAATTTCACATTAATTAAATATATATTTTAATTTTATTTTATTAATTCTCTTGCTTTGTTAATTTAATTACTCTGTCATTCTTTTGCCTTGTATTATATATGAAATTACCTTGAGTATTTCTATTACCTTTTAAATAATCTGTCATGGATTCCTTATTATTTGGAGCTATATCGTTAAGCATAATAAACTTAGATTTACCTTTTTCAGTTTCGATATTAAAATTATCATCTACCGTTACACCTATAATTGAAGCTATTATTTTATTAGTTTCGGTATCAATTTTCATTCCAGATACGCCTTGAGTATTTCTTGATTTAGTAGGTCTGATTTGAGAAGTATTGATAATTAATGCTTTACCCTCTTGTGATACTAGAAGTATATCTGTATCATTGGTTATTAGTTGGATAGATACTATTCCAATATCAGTATTGTATGCACTCATTGGAATTTGTCTGTTTTGTTTAGGTTTGTATGTTTGTAAATCCGTTCTAGCAATATATCCATTTTCAAATACTGAGATAACCGATCCCTTGTAATCTTTAGTAGTTGATATGTAAATTACTTTTTCATCATTTTCAAGATGTTCACCTAATAGATTAGGTAAGAAATCTCCGTATGTAGATGGCTTATGTTCATCTAATTCATATACTTTACGAATTAATACATTGCCCTTATTAGTGAATAATAATAAATCATCTTTATTATTGCATTGATGGAATTGTAGTATTTTATCATCATCCTTTAATTTTTGAGATTGTGAAAAGACTCTATTTTTCTTTATGTATTGTTGTTCTGTAAGAACTATAGTAGGATTGAAGTCTTCTACTAAATCCTCGTGAGATGTATCTTCTATTTCATGTTTATTTAAAAGCTCTGTTTTTCTCGCTTTACCGTAGTTATTCTTTACTTTTTCAAGCTCATCAATAATAATATTTTGAATATCTTTTTCTGATTGTAATAAACCTTTTAATTTATCATGTTCTTTTTGTATCTCTAATATAGATTGAACTTTATTA
Source organism: Clostridium botulinum (assembly GCF_017100085.1). Taxonomy (NCBI): domain Bacteria; kingdom Bacillati; phylum Bacillota; class Clostridia; order Eubacteriales; family Clostridiaceae; genus Clostridium; species Clostridium botulinum. Next base: position 109,164 of record NZ_CP063966.1, on the reverse strand, counting down.
TTAATATATTGTTCATTGATATTTTTTAATTTCATATTAGCTATATCATTAGCTTGCTGTTCATCTATATTGAATTCTTTTCTTAGATTATTAATAATTAAGCTATCTGTTTTAGAATATCTAATAATTTCTACAGCTTTATCAATATTTAATAATACTTTTTCTAAGCCTTTTAAGAAGTGTAATAATTTTATTTTATTGTTGAGATCGTATTTAATAGATTCTTTAACACACTCAATTCTAAATTTAAGCCATTCATTTAATATTTGCTTAATACCTAATACTTGAGGTCTATAATTTACTAAACAATTGAAATTACAATTGAATGATTTATTTAATGATGTATATTTAAATAGTTTTTTCATTAATCTATTAGGATTCACATTGTTTTTAATTTCTATTATAACCCCCATTTCTTCCTTTTTTAATTTTGTATTATATCCTGTTCCATCTTTTACATCTTTAACCTCTTTTAATCTGTCAGATTTCATAAGATTGGTAATTTCTTTTTTAATATCTTCTACCGTAGTGTTGTATGGAATTTCATATACCTCAATGGTATTTTCTTTCTCATTATATTTATACTTAGCTTGTAACCTAAAACTACCTCTTCCTGTTTCGTAGATTTTATTTAGATCAAAATTACTTGTTATTATATAACCACCCGTACTGAAATCTGGAGCAGTTAAATAGTCTATAACATTAATATTATTATTTTTAATATACTCTTGAGTCAAATTACATACTTCTACTAAATTAAAACTACACCAATTACATGCTTCACCAACGGCAACCCCACTATTAGGTTTAATCAAAATATTAGGAAATGTATTTGGTAAACATAATGGCTGTAAATGCTCCTTATCTTCACCAATAAATTTAACTATGTCTTTATCGATATTTTTAAACATTTCTTGTGAAAATTTATTAAGCCTAGCTGATGTATATCTCATGGCAGAAGGAGAATCTTTGGAGTATATTTTCCCAAAAGCTCCCTCACCATCAATAAAACCTTGTAATAAACTTTCATTTTGATCTGTTAATAACGATAATGCATTATAGACAGAAGAATCTCCGTGATTATGTATTTTTAAAATATCCCCCACAACTTTACCACATTTGGCTCTAGGTTTATTATGTAATAATCCGTTGTTCCACATTGTCCATAATATACGTCTTGCTATAGGTTTTAATCCATCCCTAACATCTGGTAAAGCTCTATCCGTAATAACTTTCATGGCATATGGCATATAATATTCTCTAATTGCTTCGCTAACTTCTGATTGTATTATCATTAAATCTCCTCCTATATTTCATATATTGAATAATCAAAATACTGTTCGCCAAATTTTTCTATATACTGTTTTCTGTCAGTTGAATCATCATCCATAAACATTTCTAAAACTTGCTTCGCTTTTTCTATATCATTAATGGTAATTTGAGTTAGTTTGCGATTTTCAATATTCATAGCCGTTTCTGACAATAAATCTACGCTTAAACCTCCTAATCCTTTAAACCTTGAATCTGTAAATTTTTCATTTTGATTGTTTAAATTTTTAATAATATTATTTTTTTCCTTTTCATTGTAAGCTAAATATGTTTTATTTTTAGTATCTATTCTATACAAAGGTGAATCTAAAACGTATAAATGACCTTGTGCTATTATTTTAGGTGCTAAAACATAAAATATCCCTATAACCAGTGAACGAATATGTAAGCCATCTTCATCTTCATCAGAAAATATTATTATTTTATCAACATCTAAATCATCTATATTAAATTGTTTAACTCCTTTTATGGATTTTCCTTTATATTGCATACCACATTGTAATATTTGGAAAATATCCGTAACTTCTTCGTTTTTTAATATATCATCTAATGATTTTTTTAAGGTATTTAAAGGCTTACCTTTAAGTGGATATATAGAATGAACCTTTTTATTTCTTGATAATTTTACTGAATTTAAACTTGAATCACCTTCTATTAATATCAATTCTTTCTCGTGTTTATTTTTAGATTGACAAGGTACAAATTTGTCAGGTCTTCCTGTTGATTTATTAACATCTTGTTCTAATTTTTTTCTAATTTCTTTTCTATTTACTTCAGCCTTTTCTCTACTCCTTTTGTTAATTAATAACTTATTGGCTATCTTTAACATTTCATCTTTATGTTCAATTGCGTATATTTCAAAATAATCCATTATAGACTTTGTTAAATGAGTTTTAAAATATTTAACCTTAGTTTCAAATTTAGTTTGATTACTATACATATTAGGATGTAATGAACTAAAATCAATCATATAATTTAATCCACATAGTATATCATCTTTACTAATGTTGGATTCTTTTTTATTATATAATCCTTCTTTATTAATAAAATTATGAATACACTTTCTTAGTCCATCTATGATACCATCTTGTATAGTTCCATGATGTATTAACTCACTTCGATTTAAAAAATCCATATTTACATTATTGTTTTCTTCAATTGTATAATTCAATATTAATTCGTAATTCATATTATCTTTATATTGATGATTTTCAAAAGTTACATCTTGGCTAAAACTGTCTTTTATAATTATATCCTTACAAGATTTACTTTTATCATGCAAATATACATTAAATAACTCTTCTAACCCGTTAGACAAATTATATATAACTTCTTGATTAGTAGTTTCATCTACTATAATTATCGGCTTTTTAATTAATGCTGATTGTTTTTGGCAGATATCACATATTTCATCAAATGTAAATTTATTCTCTGTATATACTTGATCCGATAATTTATATTTAATTCGTGTATATGTTTTATCTGTTTCTCCTATGATTTGTAATTCTTTATCGATAAAGCCTTCTTTAAATGAGCAAAAATAAATGTTGCCATCAGGTCTTCCAATTTCATATTCAACATATTCTGATGAATAAGTTAACACCGTATTAAATACTCCATTGCTACCCGTATTTTTTTCACCAGTTTCTAATCCATTATGTTTTGTTCCTGCAAATAAGGTTAATAATAATAATTCATAATTAGATTTTACTTCCGTCGTTTCTCTCCCCTTTACATCTTTCTTTTTTATAATTGTAGTACCTTCAAGTGGTAAACCTGTTCCATCATCGTAAATTTCTACAGTTTTATCATCATAAATTGTCCATATAATCTTACTACCTATATTCTCTATTAATATATCTCCTGAATTAGCAGTAAGCTCTTTAATAGTGTGGATTACGGCTTGGTGAGTGTTTGACCCAAGCCATATTCCTATTTTATTTCTTACCTTACCTCTATCATCATAATAGTTTATTACCTTTTGTTTAGTCATTAATATATTCCTCCCTATGATTTAATAATATATGTTGTATTTTCGGATTATCTATATATTTTTTAATTAATTTATTGTATTCGGGATTATTACTACCAAAATAAATTATTTCAGCGATTTCTCTTACTTTTACAGCTTTATCATAGTCTTTATAATATCCTAACCCTATTTTCTTGTTATATTGGTGAATATAAACTTCCCAAGTTTTACGTTGTTTATTCCATGATATTCCTTTGTGTCCTGATGTATTAGTAGAAAACATTCCTGTATTAACTACATTATCTTTAAATGTTGCTAATCTTAAATTGTGCCTACGATTATCTTGTTTATCACGATTAATATGGTCTACAATTATACTTTTGTCTTTAGCATTATGTACATTCATTATATATCTATGTAATCTCATATTTTTAGTTTTATTATTTTTATCTTTAAATTTATAACAGGCATATCCGTCCTTATGTTTATATATTTTATGAGATTTAACAAAATTAACTACATCTAAATCAATTTTAAATATACCATTTATATCTCCATTTATATCATATGTATCAAATTCAGCATAGTCTTCATATATATGTATTTCATTAGGATCGTAAATTGTTCTTTTAATATCTCCTTTCTTTCTTAGTATACGTTGGTGTCTTTGACATAATAAATTTCCTTCATTAAGATAATTTGTCACCTTATGCGTACTTCCACAAACTTCACATTTCATTTGTGGTAATATTTTTTCTTTACATTCATAACATATGTAATTACCTTCTTGATAAGATTTACTATGATGTAGGCTTGCAATAGTTATTTCTTTAATATTAGTTTTACACTTATCACATTGAATTTTAATTTTGTTTTTACTATGGGCAGATACATCTTTTATATCTATATTGACTGTATCACCTATATTGCATTGATACCCCTTGCCTTTGTATAAATCTACGTTAAAATTATTAATTTTCATTTTTGTAACTTTGTCTATTACCAATTCATAAATCAATCCTTTCTTATTGTTGTATTTATCTTAATTTAACTTTATATAAAAGTATTCTTTTATCGTGTTTTTATGGTTCACAAAGCCTTGTATATCAAAGGTTTTCAATACACAAATTTTATAAAATTATTGATTTCTGATTTTAAACTGGTCGAATTCGACGGGTTTAAAAATCTATTCTTCTAACTTTTTAGTAAACTCATCTATCTTGCCTTCAAGTTGATTTAATCTATCCATAATGACTTTTAGATCATCATTATCTAACAGAACCGTCTTTTTGATAAATTTTAAAGCAAAATTAAGATTTGTAAAGTATCCAACATCTTCCCAATACTCCTTACCTATATTTTCTTCTTTTGTAAGTCTACCTGCTTGTACTACTTTCTTCTTTTGAACTATGAATTGCTTATCATCCGTAACTATTTTATATCCATTAAATTCTAATATCATTTATTTAATCCTTCTTTCTTTTTAATTTATTCTATATTTTATCTTATAATCTACTTTAACTCTGGATGATAATAGTGATAACCACATACAGGAACATAATATTCTTCTACATTACTATTTACATCACCTATTCGTATTGTTTCTCCTCTATATATAGGTTCTCCATTTACTACTCTTAAATTTTGAGTAGCTTTTTTATTGCAGTATTCACATACATCTTTAATTTCCTCTATCTTATCTGCATAAAACAACATAGCTTTGCTACCTTCAAATAGTTCTCCGTCTATATATGTATTCTTTAATCCATACCCTAACGTTGGTATATTCAATTCATGAACTATATTATGTAGTTGTTTGGCTTGTTCCTTAGTAATAAATTGAACTTCTTCAACGAATACTGCATGAATAGTATCTTTAGAATTTAATGTATTTACTAATTCAAATAAATTTTCATTTTTATCAAAATCAATACATGCATGAGAAATTCCTACTCTACTTTCAACAATATTAGGTTTGGATCTAGTGTCTATCTTAGGTTTCAATACTACAACCCTTCTATTTTTTTTATCATAATTATGTACTGCCATTATTAAATTTGCTGATTTAGCTGAGTTTAATACTCCGTATCTATAATATAATTGTGCCATAATATATTCCTCCTACAATTTTATTTATATCAACTTGCATATTGTTTTCCTGTGTTTTATTATTTTAAGTATTTTACCGAGAATATACTTTTACATAAGAGTAAATATGCAAGTTCATTATATTATTTATTCATTTTGATTATTTAATATTATATTATTTATTATCCTTCTTTAAATCCTTTAATATATCATTAAATCCATCATATACATTACCCATCTGTCTAATCATTCCTACAATAAATTGGTTAAATCCTACAGGAATATAGTTTCCTTTGTAATTATGAGCTGTACCTTTTCTTATATCTGGTAAATTAGCGTATGTTTGCTTTTTAGGTATGTATTTTAAAATATCTTCTAATGTATATCCTTGTTCAGCTAAGTGATGTATAAAATTACAAGTCCAAGCAATTCCTAATTCAGCCATAACACCTTCATCCCTAGTTGATATATCAGCTATTACTGTATGAGATTGTAACACCTTTTGAGCATCCATATTGAATATATCTTGATCTGTAGGTAATTTTGATTTATCATTGCATGGTGCTTCAATTGGATTGTAAAAATCTATATTTGTGTTTTCTCTTAGTAATCTACCTTCTTTTAATCTTTGCGATATATCAGCTTCATTAAATAAACCTCCTGCTATGTACCCTTGTTTTTGTTCTGTTGTAGTTGATTCGATATTAATATTTTTCATAATATATATTCCTCCATTTAATTATTTATGTTTTAATTTAATTGTATTAATTCTTATTTATATTTCTTAACTAAAACTAATACCCATAAAGCAATAATCGCATTTAAAAATTGAGTTACCATTATAAAATTTGGTACATGACTTATTAACATATTAAATGCTATACAAAATAATCCAGTGGTTAAAATAACCCAAAATGATAATGATATATCCTCTGACTTTTTAGTTTTGTATAATTGTATTATCTGTGGAAAATATCCTCCTAAAAGTAAAATCGAACCTGAAAGTTGGAGTAAAAAACTTATAATTTGTGTTGACATTGTGAATCCTCCTTGTTTTTAATTTATTTATTATTTTTAATTTTTGTTTATAACAGTTAAATTTATTGTTGTTCCATTCTTATCTTTAATTCTTCCAATAATTCTTCATTAGTGTTGCAACAAGTTATGAATCTACTGATATTATTATTTATTTTCATCATCCCCTTTTAATAAAATATTCCTTTTATTGTTTTTTATTTTAATTAATTTATATTTTTCTATATATATATATATATTAACTTTCTAATGATATTAGTTCTTGATTTAATAGATTTATTTGCTCCATTATTTCTTGTTTACGTCTTTCTTTAATTTCATCTTCAACCCTTTTATTTTTATTCTCTTCTTTTGATTTAAACATTTTTTCATATTCCCAATAGTCTCTTTGAAATCCGTCCCATGAGCATGTCCCTAAATCATATTCTTTAGTTATTGCAAATGATGGTGCATCCCAATCACATGTCTTGCCACAACAATCATGTTCCTCGTTATATCCTTTATCATTTGGTTCACATTGACAGTATCCCCAATCTCTTGTGTCATATTTGAATTCTATACTATACCAATAATCTTGTTTATATGTACTAGCCCATAGATTACTTTCTTTGTCTTCTATATGTTTTTCAATGAATAAACTAATTTTGCCGTTAGAATATCCACTTTCATCTTCTTCATATCCATTAAATGTATAACCGTTAGACAAATCTCTAAGAAAATCTTTATATTTATGTAATTGTTTGTCAATGATGGATACCATAAAACATACACCCAAAGGTTTTTTCCCGTCATATACTCTGTTCTCATTTTCTTCATTAAGTGTTCTTACCAATGCTTTAATAAACTTTTCCTTCACCTTTTTCAAATCCTTATTTAATTGTTGTTCTTCTACCACATTCATTCCCCCTTATTATTTTATATTTGTTTGATTTTGCATACCTTGTTTCTTGGTACATTTATATAATATCACCACACTATTCCAATGTCAATGCTTATTTTGAATTATTTTAATTTATTTTTATTAACATTCTTAACTGTGCCTCTTTTACTTAACTTACTAACTATATCAAAAACTTGTTTAATTAAAAGAGTATGAAATTTAATCCCACTCTTTTAAAGTGCTTACATCCAAAGGCGCAATGATTTTACGAACTAAATTGTAAAAATTAAACATCTTCTTTTTTTACCCTGGAAGATTATAGACAGGGCAATCAGTATTTTACTACTGGAATTGATAATACATTTATTATTTTATAATTTAATAGTTTATATTAAATTTTTATTGTATTACTCTACCCATCCTGGATCCCTAGAAATAAATTTCCAAAAAGATGAAGTTGATAATAGTTTTGTTTCATAATTAGTTACTGCAACTGGCGTGTATGCATTTTTAAAAGAAAATCTCCAAGGTTTATACATATCTGCTAGAAGCATTGTATTTTCCCTAAAACTAGAGAAAATTTGACTACAATATTTATTTTGAGATACAATATTTTTTATACTAAATATACCTATATCATAATTACCTAAATTACTCTGTAATTTTAATGGATATACACAATTTTGTGAACACTCTCCTCCTTGTCTTGCATATATTGTATCAGTATCTCTTATTATCATATATTTCCCACTATTATATAACATATGAAACATTATATTATCTCTATTTAAAATTCTACTATAAGGATTCTTATCAGATACTGATTTAATAGTAATAGGATTTCCAGTATATAATTTAGATCTATCTGGATACTGAACAAGTACAAGTATATTACTTTTAGGTGCTATATACCTATCTATATAATTATCATTAATAATATAATATTCTGTATCAAACTTCAAAGGATTTCCCCAATAATCTTTAATAACATTTCTTAATATTTGTCCCTCATATACAATATTAATATCTTCATTGCTTAATTCTTTAGAAAAAATATTAAAATCTCTAATCCAAAGCATCTGATTCTCATCTATATTCTCATCTATTCCAAATACTATGGTTTTATCTAACTTAACCTCATCTAAATCTTCAATTCTTTCACTCTGCTTTAATTCTCCATTTATATAAAGTTTCATATACCCCATTATATTATTAGTTATAGTAACAAAAAACCATTTATTTGTATATCCTGTATGACTTAATGATTCACTATAATCAAAAATTAAACTTTTATACTTTCTATTAATATCTTGTAAAATCCATTCTATATTGCCATTCCTAATACATAATTTCCACCCAGAATTTTGTTTTATACTATTAATTATAGTATATTCATTATGAGAATTAGTTAAATCTTTAGATATCTTAATCCAAAAACTAACACTAGAGTTCTCATAAATAGCGCTATATAAAATATTATTATTTAAATTTACTATAATTTTATCTCCTGAACTACTTAATTTAAAGTCATTTGTATATATCGTATTAACTTGAACATCGCCTTCTACCCTCACTTCTGCATTATATCCTGATGTATCCACTAAAGCATTTTTTTTGTTTTGTAAGCTCAAAATTTTTGAATCATTAATACTATTGAAATATTCATTAATTATATCTTTTAATAAAGAATTATTAGTATATGAAAAAATGTTAAAGGGTATTGTATTTTCAAAGCTCCCATTTACTTTTGCTTTTAATCTATCTACTTCACCAACTAAAATAATATTATGACTATCTATAAGATTCATTAATTCTGTTTTAGTTTTTAAATCAAACTTATTTAATTCATCAATTACTTTAGGGAGCATATTTTTAAATAAGTATGTTACAGAACATTCTCGTATAAATTTATTTATATTATTCATTGCTTCCGAGATTTTTACATCTAAACTATTTTTTAAATTTTCAACTTGACTTTTTATATTTTCTTTATCACTTCCTGAGTATTTTTTATATTCTAAATCTATTTTATCTTTGATTGCATCTGCCTGATAATTTAAAGAATCATACATTTGATAACTTATATTATTAAATTGAGTAGTAATCCTGGATAACCACGTTCCTATCATCCATTCATATGAATCTTTCCATCTTTTAATCCTTTGTTCTAAACAATTATCTATAGTTTTAATAATCTCGTTTCTTTCTTGAACCTTACTATAAATCACAAATGCACCAAGTGCAGGTATTGTAAATTCTGGAAATGCTTCTAATAAAATAGTTACACCGGTAACTGCAAATGCTTCAGTAAAATTTCCCCTTCTTACAGAATTACTTATATTTAATGCAGGTCCTATATAGGGAATAATAGCTGATACATCTGATATTTTATCTAATGTATCTTTTCTTAGAATATTTGTAGTAAAATCTTCAACTACATCATTTGCCCACATTAAAAATAAACCACCTTGAACACCCGTATTTACTTTATCAGCTAGTTTAGGAAAGTAAGTATATACTTTTCCACTATTATCCAAAGCTTCCTCAATTGATGTCGTAAAAGTAAAATCTTCAACATTATCACTTAGTTTTTGAGATTCTAGGTAATAATAAGAATTCAAATAATCAACATTTTGAGTTCTATTATCATAAAAGACTTGATTCTCTCCCGGTAATACTTGACTCTCACCTTCAATAATAGGGTATAATAAATCTAGTTGTCCATGTTCTGAGGTATTCTTACTGAGAATAACTTGATCCACTGAAACATTGTCCGGATAGTCTATAACTTCAGTTTCTTCATTAATATCTTTGCTTAAAAATATATCAGTTTTGATATCACTAATATCACCTATAAAGGGTAAGTCAGTATTTTTAACTAAAAGCTCTCTACAATCTAATGTTTTATTATATAATGATCTACCATCTATTGCTTTATGGCAAAATTTTGTAAATAAATAAAGCATATTTTCAGGATTGACTTTTCTTAATGCTGGATTTCGAGATAAATTTTGACCCATAAATAGTACATTTAAATTACTTTTAGGTATGTTAAATCCATTTTGTATATCATAAACATTATCGTCTAATATATTTGCCGTAACCGGAGTATATACATTTGAAAGATATATTTTCCTATTTTGTACATTATATATTTTAGCGTAGTTAAATTCTGTAAATATTTGTGTAAGTTCTTTATATAACTCAGCAAACTTATTACGATCTACTGCAACTTCACCTGAAGATTCTACTACGAATCTATACTTTCTAATAAGTTTCTGTTTATATTCTCCTATATATTTATTAAAGCTTGAAGGATTTGCAGTAGTTATACTATTAAGTCTTTTAGCTATGGATCTATAATAATCCAATGCCTTTTCCTCAAAATATTTCCTTGCACTTTTAGGAATAAGGTCTATAGTTGGACCTCCAAATGCATATATTTCTGCATACTCTAATTTCACATTATATTGAGAATAAAAAATATTACTAGTTACAGATGAAATTCTTTGATCATTTGGTATAGCTATTCCATATAAATTATGCATTGCATGATTAAGTTCATGCATTAAAATTAGTATTGGATCCATGCAAAATTCAGACTTAGAAAATCTACCCTCTCCTACATTATTAGTTGCATTACTATATGTTAGCATAAATCTAGGTGATATTGAAATTATTGATAAAGCACCAAATCCTTCTTGTGCCGCAAAAGTATTGTTAGTTAATTTAAACGTAGAAGTTTCTGGGTCTATAATGTTTTCTCTAGGTCCAGTTATTATAACACTAGGATTTATACTACCAGTTTTAACCCAGTTGTTACCTTGTCTAGTTTTAACATCAACACTGTTAAAATCTACATCAAAATCAAAAGTATTAATTGGAGTATTGTTATTCCCAGGAAAGGGTATGTCTGTTGCAAGTCTATATATTAATTCTTCTCCTATTTCTCTAGAGTTAATTCTTTTAAATAACTTTATAATTTCTTTTAAAAATGTATCTTTTTCAGAATCAGTACTCAAATAATTAGGATCATAATAACCACTTTTAGGGCTTGTAACTCGAGGAGGTTTATTTAAATTTGGATTAGAATCTCTTGAAAATCTATCGGGTATTACCCATATATTCCCTATAATGCGAAAGGCTTTTTCAGGCTCATTAGCTAATGTATTTAAATGAGTATCTAAATATAAAATATTTTTATTATCAACAGGATCTGAATAATTAAAGTTGTTAATTGTTATTGGCATAATACTAACATCTCCTAACTTTCTAATATCCACAAATGTGCGCCTTTAGGCACCTTGTTATTGTCATTACATATCATCCAATTATAATCTCCATCTCTAAGTGATAGAGAAAAATATTTATCATTATATGAAAATGTTATACAATCAGGTCTAAATAAATCAGTATTAACTGTAATCTTTTTTGCATTATCTTTGGAACTTACTAATTGTATTCTATTATTTTCAGGAGATATATCTAAATATTTTTCTGTACCGTCTGATACACAAATTATACACTCATCCCACTTTTGTACATATCCTTTACTTTCATCTATATTTATTAATTTAAATTTAACACTTGGAATATTAATACCATCTGTATTTTTTAGTGACAAATACGACTTATTATTATCATTAACTTCATATAAAGAAGTCTTGGGAAATACATAATTGTATAATTGATAGTTTTTATTATATTCTAATAGTGATTTAGAACTATCTCTTATATATGAATTATCTAAATAACTAAAGTAATTTCTTATAACTTCTTCGCTTGTAACAGTCTTATCTAAAACAGATAATTCTTCTACATAGATTGAATTATTCTTATTAACTAAAGATATTACATTAGTAGAATAAATATTTAGTATTTGCTCGATACTTACATTTGCAACATTTTTATCATTAATAAATATTAATAATTGATCTTTTAAACGATCAACTGATATTGATATATAGTACCAATTGTTATTTATAACATTAGATAAATATACACTTTCTTGATTGCCGTTTGAATCTATTATTTCAAAAACTAATCCATTATCTTCAAAATAAATTTCCCAACCACAATTATTAACCTTATTTCCTATTAATCTAGTTTTATCATCATCTTTTCCTGTGAATCTTAACCAGAAACAAATTGTAAAATTATTAGTTAATCCATTTGTGAAGAAATTATTAGAAAATTCAACCGTTTCATTAGGAGATTTTAGATATAATGATTCTCCATTTACACCATAAACTAATTCTACAGATTCTGTATATTGTATCAATGTATTTTTTCCAGAAATATCCTCGATTATATTACTATTTGGTCCTCTTGTTGCAAATAATAATAGTTGATAAGGAGATAACATTTCCTTCATTACTTGTTCAACTTGTGAATTAAAAAAGTTTTTAATAGCTTGTATATTTAAGAACTTGAAATCAATAGTTTTGAAAGTATAACTATTAATTAAAATCGACTTTTCATTGTCATTAATATTAGTACATCTTTGTATAAATTCTCTTGTCTTAATATTTATATTATTAATATACTTTTCCATATAAGAAATAAACTTAGGATATATATCCTCAACAAAAACACATATAGAGGCCTTATTTAAAAAATTATCTACACGATTCATTGATATTTGTGATTCGTTTGATAAATCTATAAATGTCTTCTCTGTAGTTTCCTTAATTAATTTTAATGTATCAGGTGGAATACTAGCTTTGGATAAATCAGTAAATTTATTTTGTATTATTTGTTTTACTAAGCTTTCTTGAGCTAATATTGACTGTTTTGCCATACAAATTAATTCAAAATATTGACTATAATATTCAGTCCACCATTGATCTAAGAAATTAAAGTATATCTTCTTAAAATAAACTATATTCTTAGAATATATTTCATATAATTTATTATTTAAATCTTTAAATGATAGTCCTAATAAACTATCTGGTATGTCATCAATTTCTATATTGGGTTCGCTTAGATTATCTTTTTTACTGATAAGAGAAATTGGACCTGAATTTTGATATTCTTCTACAAAAGAATTTGATGTATTTAATATATTTAAAGCTTTGCCAAACCAAATAACAACTTCATTAATGCCACAGCTACTATCAATTTCTTGAGTAAGATTAATATCAAATGAATAGTTTTTAAAGACTTCTTTTAACCACAAATAATACTTTTTATCTGTATCAATAGGACCATCATTTTTTATAGTTTCTAAATAACTCATTAAATTATCTAAGAAAGAATATACTAATGACTTATCTTTAGAGGAAACAACTTTTGAAAAGTCTGAAGATAATGTGAAGTTTTCATTAGTAGTAATCTGAGCTTGAAGATAATTTATAGGTAAAGCAGTATGTGTAGTAACTTCTTCAGTCATACTCGTTATCTGTGTAAATACTAAGTTATCACTATTATCTTTATATGGGTTAATATCTATAATTTCTGGAATACTATCTACTTCTTCTATACTTATATTATTTAAAGGGAAATTATCCGAATCATTGAAACGATATTCATATTCTTCATTATATGGAATCTTATAAGTACTATAAAAATCTTCTGTAGTACCCTTTAATCCATCTCCATAAATATTACTTTTCATTAATGAAATATTATTTTCATTTACTAGATTTACTACTTTTTCAGGTTTACTTATTATATTTGTATTTTTGTCAGACAAAGGTAACTTAGTATTAATTTGACCATTAACAAAACCATTTATATTATAATTATCAGTATAATCCATTGTATAATACTGTTTTCTATAAAAATGTTTAAGTGCGTTACTAAATCTGTCTGGTATTATGCTATTAAATTCCTTAGAAAAATAATTTAAGTTTAAATTCCATATATCCTGAACACTATTTTCAAATTTTTGTCTTAGACGTAATTTTATATCATTTCCAATAGCATTATTCCCTTCAATTTCAGTTTCATAAATATTTTTATATTTTTCAAACATTTTTATTGAATTTGAGAAATAACTATTTGTAAACCAATATGGATTTGTATTTATAAACTCAAGGTCAACCCCTCCAGATATTAATAAATCAATTATATTTAGTTGAGAAAATTGCTTATTATCTAGTTCTGTTCTTAATCTATATGGAACTACTAAACCATCACTAGGTTTTATTCCATATAAAAAATAAAGAGATTTTATTAAGCATTTAGTTAGCTCCATTGCAGGATCTATATAAAATTTATTATATTTATAAGTTAATAGTGGTTGAAATAATATTTCAGCCATTGTTCCCATACCATTCTCAGCATCATTCTTTTTATAGCATATAACATTATTTTCTACTATATTCGATCCTGGACCAAAAATAACTATATTAGATGCATAAAAATTTTTATTATTTTGAGATTCAATATAATTTGTCTCTCTATATCCCCCGAAAGGAAATGGAATAGTACTTGTAACTAACGAATTTAGTTTTTTATTAGATTTTGGTGTTTTTCCAAAAGTAAATATATTTGGTGAAGAATATCCTCCTCCTACATATCCATAAGGAAATGGAATTGCTGTAGAAATTAAAGATAACAATTGTTTACCAGAAATAGTATTATTTATTCTCTTCAATAAAGTTATAATAGCTTGTAAAAAATTTTCCCTTTCACTATCTTGTGAAAGAAAATTAGAATCATATATTCCTCCATCAAGTTTATATTCTTCAGCAATATCTAAAGGTTCTCCATAATATCTTTCTGGAGCTACCCAAATATTAGGAGCAACTTTAAAAGCTTTGAAAAAAGTATTAGTTTTTCTAGCCCTAACTATTACAACATTTTTATTATCCACTGGAGAATTTATATTTAAGTCGTCGTTTATATCCATATATAATCACTCTCCTCTATTATTTTTATAAATTCATTTAGTTGTTTACATTTTATATACCTCCTTCATTTAAAAATAATTTTTTATATTGTTTCTATCACTTATATATAACATTTCTTCATCGTTTTTTGTAAACCTAAAATATAAAAATATATAAATCATTTAAAAAAATAAATATATTATAATTTTAGGTTTACAAAATTCGGCTTAAATATGTTATATGTAAGTGAAAGACAAAAATGTAAATAGGGGAGGAATTAATATGTCTCAAACAAATGCAAATGATTTAAGAAATAATGAAGTGTTTTTTATTAGTCCTTCAAATAGCACAAATAAAGTTTTAGACAAGATTTCACAAAGCGAAGTTAAACTATGGAGTAAAAACTTAGGATCAAATCAAAAATGGAGATTAATTTATGACACTAATAAACAAGCTTATAAAATAAAAGTTATGGATAATACATCTCTTATCTTAACATGGGACGCACCATTATCTTCTGTATCAGTAAAAACCGATACAAATACAAATAACCAATATTGGTATTTGCTTCAGGACTATATTTCTAGGAATGTAATTATAAGAAACTATATGAATCCAAATTTAGTTTTACAATATAATACAGATGATACTTTAATAGTTTCTACACAAACAAGCTCTAACAATCAGTTTTTTAAATTCTCTAATTGTATATATGAAGCATTGAATAATCGTAATTGTAAATTACAAACGCAATTAAATTCTGATAGATTTTTATCTAAAAATTTGAATAGTCAAATAATTGTTTTATGGCAATGGTTTGATTCATCTCGTCAAAAATGGCTTATTGAGTATAATGAAACTAAATCGGCATATACACTTAAATGTCAAGAGAATAATAGATATTTAACATGGATTCAAAATTCAAACAACTATGTAGAAACTTATCAGTCTACTGATTCATTAATACAATATTGGAATATAAATTACCTAGACAACGATGCAAGTAAATATATACTTTATAATTTACAAGATACAAACAGAGTATTAGATGTATATAATAGTCAAATAGCAAATGGAACTCATGTTATAGTAGATTCTTACCATGGAAATACCAATCAACAATGGATTATAATTTTAATATAAAATATTATTTGTATTATATTTATTTAACTTAGAAATATTTAACTTAAAAGAGGTGAATTATATGTCAAGTGAAAGAACCTTTTTACCTAATGGTAATTATAAAATAAAATCTTTATTTTCAGATTCCTTGTATCTAACTTATTTATCAGGATCATTATCATTTTTAAATACATCTTCTTTGGATAATCAAAAGTGGAAGTTAGAATATATATCCTCAAGTAATGGTTTTAGGTTTTCTAATGTAGCAGAGCCTAATAAATATTTAGCTTATAATGATTATGGTTTCATTTATTTAAGTTCATCATCTAATAATAGTTTATGGAATCCTATTAAAATTGCTATAAATTCTTATATCATATGTACTCTTAGTATAGTAAATGTAACAGATTACGCATGGACTATTTATGATAACAATAATAATATTACAGATCAACCTATTTTAAACTTACCTAATTTCGATATAAATAATTCTAATCAAATTTTAAAATTAGAAAAACTTTAAAGGGGAAGATATTATGAGTTTATCTATAAAAGAACTTTATTATACCAAAGATAAATCTATAAATAATGTTAATTTAGCTGATGGTAACTATGTAGTTAATAGAGGCGATGGCTGGATACTATCTAGACAAAACCAAAACCTTGGTGGAAATATAAGTAATAATGGTTGTACAGCAATAGTTGGGGATTTACGTATAAGAGAAACTGCCACACCATATTATTATCCTACAGCATCTTTTAATGAAGAATATATTAGAAATAATGTACAAAATGTATTTGCTAATTTTACTGAAGCTTCTGAAATTCCAATAGGATTTGAATTTAGTAAAACTGCTCCCTCAAATAAAGGTTTATATATGTATTTACAATATACTTATATAAGATATGAAATAATAAAAGTTTTACGAAATACTGTTATTGAAAGAGCTGTTCTGTATGTACCCTCTCTTGGATATGCAAAATCAATAGAATTTAATTCTGGAGAACAAATAGATAAAAACTTTTATTTTACAAGTGAAGATAAGTGCATATTAAATGAAAAATTCATCTATAAAAAAATTGATGATGCTACTCTAGCTAAAGAATCAAACAATTTAAATAATAATATAAATTTTAATACATCACAAACAATACTTCCTTATCCTAATGGATTATATGTTATTAATAAAGGTGATGGATATATGAGAACAAATGATAAAGACTTGATAGGAACATTATTAATTGAGTCAAATACATCTGGTAGCATTATTCAGCCACGTCTAAGAAATACCACTAGGCCAATATTCAATACTAGTAATCCTACACTTTTCTCTCAAGAATATACGGAAGCAAGACTTAACGATGCTTTTAATATACAATTATTTAATACCTCAACCGCATTATTTAAATTTGTAGAAGAAGCTCCTGATAATAAAAATATATCTATGAAAGCTTATAATACTTATGAAAAATATGAACTAATAAACTATCAAAATGGAAACATTGGTGATAAAGCCGAATATTACCTTCCTTCTTTAGGAAAGTGTGAAGTCAGTGATGCTCCTTCACCACAAGCACCAGTAGTTGAAACTCCAGTAGAGCAAGATGGATTTATACAAACTGGACCTAATGAAAATATTATAGTAGGTGTTATAAACCCTTCTGAAAATATAGAAGAAATAAGCACTCCTATTCCAGATGACTACACATATAACATTCCAACTTCCATACAAAATAATGGATGTTATGTATTATTTAAAGTAAATACAACAGGTGTATATAAAATTACTACTAAAAATAATCTACCACCACTAATAATATATGAAGCTATAGGCTCTAGTAATAGAAATATGAACTTAAATAATTTATCAAATGATAATATTAAAGCAATTAAATATATCACTGGATTAAACCGTTCTGATGCTAAAAGTTACTTGGTTGTTTCTTTATTTAAAGATAAAAATTATTATATTAGAATACCACAAATACCTTCTAGTACTACAAATCAAATAAACTTTAAAAGAGACTTGGGAAACCTTCAAATTTTAGCAGATTCTACAGTTAACATCATAGATAACCTTAACTCTTCAGGTTTGCATTATTATACTCGACAAAGTCCTGATGTTGGAGACTATATTTCATACGAATTCATAATTCCAGGAAACTTTAATAATAAAGATAAATCTAACCTTATACTTTATACTACTAATAATCAATCAAATGGAGATTTATATAGAGTTACCGAAAGTATTAATGGATATAATCTTATTAATATAAAATCATATTCATCTCTATTAAATAATAATGAATCAATACAACTATTGAATGGAGCAATTTATATATTAAAAGTTAAAATTGCGCAATTAAATAACTACAATATAAGATTCAATATAAATATTACTAATTAATATTTATAATTAAACAAATAAGATAATGCCTATATAATATAGACATTATCTTATTTACGTAAATATAAATATTAATCAAATATTAACTAATTGCATTACTATAGGATACAACTTTTTTAAAGACTTAATTCTAATCTTATATATAGATTGACGACTTAAATGAAGTCTTCTAGCTATTTCATTATCTTTTCTACATTCAAAAAATTTCATATATATAATTTGCTTTTCCTTGTAATTTAATATGGATATTAAATCTAAAAACTCAAAATCCTCACAATATAAAGAATAAACATTTACAGCGTCCAATTTTTTATATGTTGCTTCCAAATTATATATAATTTTCTTATCTCTATTTTTTTTCTTACAAATATTTATACAATATCTTTTTATACTTGTACTAATATATTTTCTTAAATCTAATTCAGAATTAAAATTCTTTAAGTTAATTTCAATAAGTTCTTTCCATAAATGATAGAGTATATCATTATAATAATCATAATATAAATTATACTTTTTAGAAGTTTTTTCAATATATTTTTTTAGAGACATTTCAATAAAGTCAAAGTGCTGATTATCATGCTTTAAATTTTCTATAGCATAAAATAAATCATTCATATTGACATCCCCTTTTAATACGTTTTACATGATTATAACTTATATAGCACAATATGTAAATATTCTCTTTGTAATATTAATTATTTATTAACAAAATTTATTCATTGTAATTAAGTAATTAATTTTATCTTTTAAAAACAAAT
The DNA here is from genome assembly GCF_017100085.1 of Clostridium botulinum. NCBI lineage: Bacteria > Bacillati > Bacillota > Clostridia > Eubacteriales > Clostridiaceae > Clostridium > Clostridium botulinum. The sequence goes on along the minus strand of NZ_CP063966.1, from coordinate 89,737 downwards.
ATGTACTAATAATTCACATATTGTCATTAAAATAAAAATATTGTCATACAAATACTATTCCTAAGATATCTTCTTATATAAAACTAACTCAAAGGTTATATATTAATATAATATGAATGTATAATTTATTGTATAAAAAATAATTATAGTATTACTATTTCTATAAGCAATGTTACAATTGATAATAAACCTATTGATGATTTTAATAATTTAGAGCAACGTCAATACAATTTTAACACTTAAGAAAAAATTACTTGTTTAGAATACAGACTAAAAGGAATTATTTGTAAAGCATCTAGAAACTTTTTATTATTATAATATTAATTTTTTATGGGTATACGCATCTCAGAAAATCAATGGAAGTGGATTAAATTTAGGATTATCATCTAATCTCTGTACTTAAGTGTATTTGATAGCTTTAAATACAGTATAAGCATTATTCCAATACTTATACTATCAAATTTCACCATTCCACTCTTTAAAAAACATATCTAAAAACATTTCCATGGTTTTATGTCTTATTATTGCTTTTTTTCTCCCTGTATTAGTATTCATTCTATCTTTAAGCAATAATAATTTTTCATAGAAATGAGTTATGGTATCGGTATTTATATAGCCATCCCTTTTTTCATGTTCTATATTATTTGGGTTAACATCATACATTGGCCTATTTATATAACCACCGTAAGTAAATGCTCTACTTATTCCTATAGCACCCATTGCATCCAGTCTATCTGCATCTTGCACTATTTTCCCCTCTATTGATTTCATAACATGGTTATTTGTACCACCCTTGAATGAAATATAATTTGTAATATACACTACTTCCTTTATGTCTTCCTGTGATACATCATATTTGCTTAAAAACCCTGAAATTATATTTTTTCTATCATCGTCATTATATCCAAATTTATGATCCGCTATATCATGTAATAAAGCCCCCAACTTCACAATAAATATATCTACATTTTCTTCATTTCGTGCTATATCTATTGCATTATTATATACTCTTAATATATGATACCAGTCATGTCCTGATCCTTCTCCTTCTAATCTTGATTTAACATATTCTTTAGTTTTTTCGATAATTAATTCTTTATTCACAGTAAATCCCCCTAATTAATAAATTCCATATTATATATTAAATAATTATTTTATCATATCTATTTGATATTTCGTATATTTAAAAGCTAAGTAATTTATTGTAATTTCTCTTTTATATGATTTTATAGTAATCAATATATAATGCTTACAAAATATATATTGCATTTTCATCCAAACCTGAACCTGATAGATTAAAGTCCTTATATGAAAGTGAAGGATTAGAAGAATAACTTCAAAATATCTATTCACAATGTAAAATAAATATATATGAAATTCATAAGTTAATTCTTTAACTAATTAATAAATAATAAGCTAAACATATTTTAAACAACACCAATAAAACCCAGCTGAAATTTTAGTTAGGTTTTATTGGTGTATGTAGTTTTATTGTAATTAAAATTAACATTTTATGTAGTTTTTAATTTAATTATATTTTGTTAATATCAAGAATAAGCATTAAGCCTACTCTTGATAAGATAAAGCATATTGAGCATTATCATCTACTATATTAACCTTTTGTTCTAATCTAACAACATATGAAGCAAATTCAATACTATTATTCTTAGAGTTATTATTAAGTTTAAAAGCTCCTATAATATTTTTTATAGTATCCTTTTGTTCATTAGTTAGTTCATCAATAATTAGTACAATTTTTATACTATTTTCAAATGCTTGTTTAAGTATTTCATTAAATCTTAGTGCAATTTGCATTTCATTTATATCAGGGTATAATTCTTTTATCCACTTTGAAGTTCTCTTAGTCAATTCATCATCATTATAGATATAATTACTTATCTTACTTACCCATGATTTTATAGTATTCTCTCGAATTTTATAATCCGTAACTATACTGAATGTTGAAGCAAATCTCATTAATTGAGGTATGATATGACAATTTAAATAATCTGATTTTTGTCTTATAGAAGTCTTTTGTTGACCGTAACACTCATACTCAATAAGACTAATTTGTAAAGGTACAGAATCGTCCTTATTATATGTAATTAATAACGCATCTGGAATACCACTTATACCATTAATGGTTGTCCCATTATCATCCTTAATAGTAGCTGTACTGAATTTTCTATTATCAGATATAAGAATAGAGTTATCCGCACTATATTTAGTAAATAAATTATAAAAGTGTTTAGTAACTAATGTCTCTAATCCTTGTACCTCATGTTGTTCACTAATGAAATTGATAGTTTGGAAAGTTCCCATTATATCTAATTGAGTGTTTTGTTCAGTTTGTGTAATATTTGTTTGATTTAATGTTTTACTATCCTTATCTTTTGCCTGTACTGTTGGTGATGTTTCCTCTTTAATATTACTAGAAATACCATTCTCTTTCTTTTTCCTAGACTTTCTTAACTCATCCGCTTTAAATATGTACATAGAATCACGCTTATTTTTCTCAAATGTTGAGTTTAGTAAATCAATAGCCTCTTGTTCTTTTATTTTGTTTGATCCTAATATGAACTTCATACCCCATCCTTTTTCACTAAATTGCTTCAAGATACTTAAATCAAATGGGGTACAATATTCTATATTACTAATTTTGAAACATTGAACATATCTTTCTCCATCTTGCCAAGGCTTGACATCTGTTTCTTGTTGTACAGTAACTCTAGCCCCACACATAGTAGATTTTTTAGTTTTTACAGCTAGAAATATTATGTCCCCTGTTTCTCCTGTGTGAGTTGCAAATCCTATTATTTGCTTATTTAAGCATATGTAATAATTATCTATAAATGTGCTACAACTTAATATTCTATAATTCATATGACAATCTCTCCTAATGTGTTCTTTGGTTTTATTATACACAATTACAACTAATTATCATACAACTATATCTATTTTTTATAAACCTTCCTTATGTATTTATTTTAATTAATTTTTGGTATTTGATCTTTTATGTATTTATATATTTGCCATGTTTGAAGTTTGGCAGAAGATATAGATGGGTATAAATTTTTCCAATCTGTTTCATTACATAATTTTATGACTTGTTCTTTGAATCGCTTATTTTTAACTATTATGTAATGTTCTTGTGCATACTGACCTTGAAATTTTATTTGCTTACCACAACTGCCATTACCCCATGTGCACATACCAAAATCATACTCTTTAGGTGGTATGTCTGTACTTCCACGCCTAACCTCAACAACTTTAATATCTTTTAAATCATCATATTTCGGTGGTGATTTATGTAACCCCTCTTGTGGTCTTTTATAAATATTAAAACAACAATGTTTATTTATTCCACTATATTCCTTGATTCCTAAATCTTGGCTATATATTAAATCAAATTCATACATTTTTTGCGTGTTGTCACGTTGACTAATAGGCAATATGAATGCTATATAATCACACAAATGAATTGCTTTTTTAAAAAATTTTACTGCTAAAGAGCCTCTTGTCCCAAAGGGAGGATTACCCATAATGCATCTACCTTTTTTATATTCTAAATCTACAGCTAAATAATCTTGCTTTTTAATTCTATTTAATTTATCTTCAGGTTCAATATCATATGCTAAATACGGCTTATCTAAATAATCTAAGAATGCTCCTGCTCCTGCACTTGGTTCTAAATATTCAGTAATATTCTCTTTTCCTATTACCTCTTTTGTTTTATTAACTATGTATTGTGCTAATTTTGGTGATGTATAATATTTGTCGTTTTTAATTTTTGACATCTTAATCATTCCTTTCTTTTTTTATTTTTAATTTGTGTTTTATTCTATTTGTTAATAAAATCTGAATTTTATTTACTTATATATGTATATTTTAATTTAATTTTATTTAATCCCAATATTTATTTATTACGCTATCTCTATACACCTGATTAATTTTGTTATGTACAATCTTTTTACTTTCTTTGTCTTTAGAAGATTTACAAGGAATATCCTTGCAAACCTCCATTAATATTTCATATTCTTCAGTAGTCATATCGACTGGTAATTGCATATTTGTATTAGTCATAATTTTATTATATCCCCCTATTTTTTATTATTTAGTTCCTGTAGAACCAATTCCACCTTCTCTTATTTTATCTGTATTCCCATTATCAGCTACTAAGAATGGTATAAATATTCCTTGAGCTATTCTTTCTCCTGCTTCTAATGTTACAGGCTTGTCTGATATATTCCTTAATGATATACCTATATTGCCGTCATTATCCTTGTTTTGGTAGTAGTCGGCATCTATCACGCCAATTGTATTGCTTAACATTAATCCTTTTTTAACTCCTATAGAACTTCTTACATCTATTATTAAAACTTCCCCTTCTTGCATATAAGCCTTAACGTCTGTCCATATTAAATTAGATTCATTAGGTTGTATTGTAACTTCTATTGGTGTACTAAAATCATAGCCTGCTGATATTTTTGATCCTCTTTGTGGTAACTTAATTTCTACATTTTTATTCTTTCTCATATCTTCTCTAACAACTTCAAATCCTCTAATTTTCTTTTCCATAATCTTATTCCTACCTTTCAAATTTATATATTTTAATACTTTGTTTAGAATAATAATATACTATAAAGTATTTTAGATTGAAACTTTTTTATATAACTTACAGTGACAGAATCCTTCATTAGGCTGATCTCTAAATTCTTTACACATACATTTAGTATCTTCATTTTGTATTAACGAACATGGACAATAACCACCTGTTCTTTTTAATCCTTCTCTAATTTTTTTAACGATGATTTTATCTTCATTTTCTATAATTTTTATCATATATATCCCTCCTTTCAATAGTACAATCACAATTTTACACGATTCAACTATTATTTTTTAATTTAATTTTATATATTATAATTATTATAAAATTTTCTTTCGTCCATCTCCCTTGCTCTCTCTGACTTATAAGAACTTTGTTTCATTAAATAGCCTACTATTTTTATATATGAATCTGATACTGGCTCATGGTCTATAGGACATATGTCACCATAGAAACTATGGTCATTTTTACAAACATTTATCCTCATAATAAAGCTAAAATATACAACACCTTGTTTTGCTAAATAGTTCATCATTCTCCAACTTTGTTCTTCATCTTTAAACCTTTCTCCTAAATTAATATGTAGCATTACTCCTCCACCACAAGCTTTATCCAACACGGAAGCAACTTTAACTCTTTCCGTTATATCAGACTGAACATTTAATGGTACCCATTGATTACCGTAAATATATGTACTTACCTTATCACCAAATAATATCTTGTCTTTTTTACAAAGCTTAATACTAGCACTTTCAGCAGGTATTTGTTCTATGTTCGCATTGTATCCATATTTTTTTCTTGTTATCTTATTCATTTCTCCAATTGTTTCTAGTATTTCTTTTGCCATAGATAATCCATTGTTTGTATAATGTACTCCTGTAGCTGTAATATTTATTCCTCCTAATACTTTAATAGCCTCGAACATACCATTAATACCAATAGTAGAAAATTGATTGTTCATATCCATTAACCCATGTGAGTATAGAGGTAATAAATTCTTCTTAATATTTTTAACTATTACATCTCTTTGTACTTTTAAATATTTATGAGAAATATCCACCCTTTGTTTTAATATGCTTTTAAATTTATTAAAATCACCATTGCACTCCAATGCAATTCTTACCATATTAATAGTGTTAACCTTACAACTACCTATTGAAAGAGACGATCCTCCTATTGAATTAAAGTGACCATTTAATTCGGTAACTTCTTCTTTACCTTCTGAGATGTCCTTACTTGACGAAGTTAAGCGACAACATGACGCTAATGCGTCTACACTTGAAGCATTATATATATTTACATCTTGCCATGTCATATTATGCTTATTAATGAATCTCGCCATATCCTCATCTACATACTTTTCATTTTTGTATAACAAAGAAGCTGATATCACGGGAAAAGTAAAGAATTTTTCATATCTTAATTTTTTCTCATAGTCTAAAAAGTCTTTTTGGTACTGTATAATCTCATCTATATAATCGATGATTAATGTGTTATCTGGGAATTTTTCCATACCAAAGAACCCTAAGATATGTTCTTTATCTAATATACTGAAATTAGTATAAGCACTCTGTTCTCCACCTTTTAAATAAGGTTGGTTTAAACTAAACAATATTTTTTGCCAATGTTGTTCTCTATATTTATTAGCTTGTTCTTTTGTAATAACCCCATTTTCAATGTCTTTTTTCCAAAAATAGAAGGCATATATTAGATAATCAGGTATTCCAACTGCTCCGCTTTGTAAATTAGTAGCATAAGCTACAAATTCTAAAACATGACTATCATATGTATCTAAATGTTCAGCAGGTTTTGCTTTCATATCTTTAATGAAATATAATCCTCTATCTACAACAGGTTTTAAAGAATACGCATAGCAATAAGGCTTTAAAGAGCTATCATGCGCATCGTGTTCATATAAAGCACCATTAATTTGTAATTCTAGCCACATATCTGCTATTTCTTTACCAAACTTCTCTTCCATTTCTATGTATAATTTATTTCTTGATAACAATTTGTTTAGTGGTTTTCTACTTTCACTAAGCATTATAGTCATATTTTTATCTGATACATTACTATTATCATCAATAGAAGCATTTGCCACATTATTGCTATTCATAAATTTATCGAAGAATAATGTTGTATTAAGCTGTTTCTTACCTAATCCTTCTATTTCAAACATATCTTCACCGTATTTTGCTCTTAATTCCTCTAATTTAGTTTCAAATCCTTTATTTAATGTAATTTCAATATTCATATATTATTTATCCTCCTTGATAATGTCTTTTATTTTTTTGTTATTTTTAAAATCATATATATATTGATTTGATGATGCAGGTACATGATTTTCCTGAAATAATTCTTGTCTAAATTCTCCTAATACACCTAAATCCATATATTTTATATATTTTTTTACCACTTGTAAATCTTCTAAGTATCTCCATGAGTAAACTATATTCTGAATTTTCATATCATATTTTGTTTTAAAATATTTTGAGATATTTAATGTAGCATTTCTATTCCATTCGGCTAAAGATTCTCCCCCAACATAACATATTGCAATTGTAGGATACATTCTTAACCATGAAGTTACTATTTGTTCTATATCTTTTATTAAATCTTGAGTATTTGTTTTAAACCCATAATGTTGTTTTTGCATTTCAGGATTATGACAATTTAAACACTTATGAAGTTTATCGCATCCACTAAAATAAATTGATATAGCTGGATAATATAATCCATCACCATTAATACTACTCTGTACAATTACATATATATTTTCATCAATCATACAATCACGCCCTTATAGTATTTCTGATTTTTCAACTTGTTTACCATTTTTGAATATAAATGGTAAGTCAACCATATTATTTAGTTGAGCTTGTTTTACAATAGATACTCTTTCGTCTTCATTTAAACTGCTCAATGATACATATGTATACTCAATATTCTTTTTATCTAACAAATATTTCACCATTTGACAAGATGTGCATCCTTCATTTCCTATTACTTTAATCATGTAATTCCACCTTTCAATAATTAATTTAATTTATTTATATGTTAAATATTTTTATATACTATTTACTTTGTATAGGCTTTTTTCTTATAAACTCAAACACTTCACTTACTGTATCCATTTGTTCTAATGTCATATAAGGTTTATGTTCAGTTATATATTTAATATATTCTTCTTGTAATTCATCAATATTCTGCATATCTACATACCTCATTTCTTTTTGAAATTGTTTTAATTTCTTACGATGAATTTTTAACTTTTCCCTATCTTGAATCTTGACATTTTCTAACAAACAATCAACTCCTTTATATTAATTAATAATATTAATATTATTTAAAATCCCCATCTAACAATCTCCCCTCTATAATGTTTGATTCCTAGGTTGTCTATTTCTTTTCTACTTGCATAAGGCTTACATACATCTATTTTCATAGTATTACTATCAATCCACCTAATATGTTTTGTACTACCATAATCAAGTGCTATTTTGATATAAGTGTTACCCTCATTATCTATTAGCTTTATTAAACTACCTAATGGTATATTTCTAGGTACTGCTATAGTTTGATATGTTAGTGCTTTTCCTAATGCGTTTCTATAAGCTCTTCCTTTGCCATTCTCCTCCTCTCTACCTGAATAATGACTAGCTGTAATATTAAAACTTCTTCCTTGGTATGGATTGTTACTACTTCTACTTAATCTTGCTTGACTTTGACCTTGTTTATTTTCATGCTGTAATTCTAATTGTTTCTGTTTCTGAGTATCTTGTTGCCTTTCTGTTGCCAATTTATCTATTTGTTTGTGAGCATTATTAACCATGTCATCGAATTGTTCTATCTTATAATTTTCATTTTCAATCATGGCATTATTGATTATTATTTTATTTGAATTTAGAATCTCTTTAATTTTTATATTAATTACCTTATCATTACTGACATTTATAACATCTGCATCAACATTCACGTTTTCGCCAATGCTAAGTACAGAAGTTACAACACATACGCCAATAGTTGCAAATAACAATAAGAACTTAGTTTTTGTACTGTTGGTAATTATGTGTAACTTTTGTTTTAGCAAATAACCACCTCTTTATATGTATTTTAATTTATTATGATTATATTTAGTCTTCTTTCCAGTCACAATTACTACATTTCTTAACTGATTCTCTTTCGTATATATCCCTACCCCACGCTTCAGATAAATAACTTTGTTTACCTTCTTTAACTATTATATCTCCTCCACAGTTTGGACATATATTATTTTGTTGAGATATTACTTCTAATTGTTCTTTGAATTGCTTTACTAAATCGCTTGCATGATAACATTCTATGTGATTTATAAATTCATTTACTATTGAAAATGTTTCTTGCCAATCTTTCGTAGCTTCATATATGTAATTAATTATTTCATATGGTATGTTAACACCTTCTTTCTTCTTTTTTATATTTTAATTTATTTTTTATTGTTTTAAACAAATCCTATTTGATGAATATTTTCGTTAATCACTATTAAAGTATCCTTTGGACAATTATATCTAATGTCCTTTATATAGCCTATCATTTGACCGATGTCGGTAAAATGATTATAAGCTACTAATCCATTTGATATTCTTATTACTTGACTATTTAACATACTAGTCCTTCCTTCTTTCTTCATTATTATATTTTAATCTCATCTTAATATCTTTCGTTTGTTTGCTTGGTTATCTTTGGTATGTTTATATGTTATCATGTTAATTTTGAAATGTCAACTATTTATTTTAATTAATTTTTATATATTTTACATTCTTTTATAAATTATTTTTACACTGTTAACTTTACATTTATCAGCTTTTAAAAATTATAACGTATCTTGCATTGGCTTAAATTGTAAATTTTATTGTATTTTATTGTATATATTATTCATTTATAGTACAATAATATCAATGAAGGGAGTGATTTCATGGAGGCTATTTATCCTATTAAAAAACATAAAAATAAACCCATTAATAATGTAAATGACTCAGTAACACCATTACAATCAAATATATATCTTATGAAAATGTCTAATTTTCAATCTAGGCTTTACTCTAGTATCATTGATGCTTTTGCTAGATTAGAAAATACATTCAATATAGATTTATCATATAAATGGTTTAATTTAAAAAATAATATAAGATCATCAGTTGATTTAAAATTTTATAGACCATTATTTAATTTACAATCCAAAATTAATATATGTAATAAAAATCTACTTGAACTTCAAGCGAAACCTATTAAAAATTCTCAGGCACTACAATCTTATATGAATCAATTGAATGATATAACAAGTAAAATATCTGCTATAGATGTACCTTCTAGTCTAAACACATTTGTATGCGTTGAAAACGTTTTACCAAGCTCAATAAATGACTTTTGTAATTATGTAGAAGATAATCTTAGTAAATTTGATGGAGATGTAATATATAAATCTCAAGCTGATCTATCTAATTTAAGCGAGATTAAATCCATAAATTTTAAATATTGGCTTGTACTGGTTGTATCAGTCATTTCTATGATTATTTTATATTCGAGCAAAGTTGTTCCATCTAAAACCTCTGATATGAATAAACAGTATTATATTTTGGTTGATAACTTGTTAAATAATATAAATAGGTGTTTAAAATATATTAGCATCAAAACGTCAACATTAAATAAATAGATTTATTAGGAACTTACTTTTAATTAGTAATTTTTAAGTAAGTTTTTATTTTTTCTCCTTTATCTATAGTGTACTTTGCTTGTATATTTTTATATACATAATTACAAGTATTTCTATCATTATCTTTGGTTCGCAATCGTTCCTATTAATGTTTTTAATTAATTAGTACAAATATATAAAATGTGAGTTTTATCGTGTTTTTACACTTCTAAAACCCTTGTATATCAATGATTTTATATTTATCCCGCCCTACTACAATCAACTACATTGTCTGATTGTATAAATCTTCAATTACATCTCCTAAGTTTTCATATTCCCAAAAACATTCATTATTCGGAAACAAAATCCTTGAGAATGTCCTACCTAGATGGGTACAATTTAAAATTATTTTCTGATTTTCTTTATTTTCCCATAATATTGATACTTTAAAGACAGGATAACAATTATCATCAAAATAACATTTATGAACTATAGTATTAACTCTTTCTTGTATACAATCTATTATATCTTTTACATGTCCACATTCCTGTTTCTCTTTGTCATCTAATTTACTCATATAAATCCTCTCCCTATTTTAAATTTAACTCTACTTCTAATAATAACACGAAGTTGCTATACACTGATAAATGTTCAAAAGGGCACGTTTCAATAATATTTTGTGCCATTAGCTTGTCTTCGTTAGTCATATATTAATCACCCCTCTCTATCTATATTTATCAATTATATTAACAATATCATGCAATTTGTCTACATAACTTTTTAATATATCACTATTTAGAGCTGTACAAATACCATCAATAATATTACCAGCTATATCTTCTGATTCTTCATCAAGTGGAGTTAATTCATCTATAGATTTTTCATGTTCTAAAAACTCATAAGATTTAACCTGTTTAGGTATAAACCCTCTTTGTATATATTTTCCGCTAAAGAATATAGTTTTATTGCTTTTCATGGCGGTTGTAAATTGTTTTCTGGTTGTCATTAGAGAATCTTCTAATGTTGGCATGTAAAAAACACGAACATCATTTAAAATTGAACCATCCTTCATAGTAATATTTAATTTCATTTTTATTCCTCCCTATCTCTATAAAACTAACCTTTTAACTTATTGGTTATAATTTAATTTGTTTGTATTAATCAACTTGCGATTCATCTTCTTTATATCTGCCACAGCCACATTTGTGACAATATATATACACTTCTCACATGCTCCCTTACTATACTCCATAACTTACTTCTACCAATATAAAATTGCTACAAGTGATATACTTTCCTTATTTTCATTCTAGTTAAATCTTATCATTTATAATAGAGTACATCACACATATTTAATATCCCCTTTTGATTTCCTCTTGTAATATGCTCTTTTGTATTTGATATATATTCATTTAGTGATTTAAATTTTTTGCAAATTTTATACTCATTATCCTCTTTGTCGTATTTTCTAAATATATGGGTTCTATATCCTTCATAGGCTTCTTTTTTAAAAATTTCCCATTGTTTTTCACTTAATCTATACTTTTCTTTAGTTCGTTGGTCTATATAACAAGGTAAAAATATTATCTCGTGATTTCTTAATGAGTATAAAACATTATCAAATTGACTGATTAATTCTAAATTATCTATGTTATTGTTTGATTTCTTACCATCCTTATGATTAATAACCTTCTTATCATCCCATACATTATAATGTAAATAGTATATTATCCTATGTGCAAAAGTTCTATACTCTACACCATCGATTGTAATCCAAAAATTTATATATCCTCGTTGATGATGGCTGTTCATTTTCTCATAAATTGAATCATTGTACACAATAAAAAATTTATTGTTGAATTTTTCAATCACATTTTCTATCATATCGTCAGACCAATTTATTAAACTTCTATCAATCTTATTATTTAAAAAGTGAATCAATTTTCTTGACACAATTTGATATTTTTTATCTTCTATAGTTGTTCTAAATATTTTACTTATTCTCCTTTTATATAAGACCCCATCTTGCTCAATATAAAATTCTTCTTGAAATAATTGCTTCACATGATTCAATACCGTTTTATTCATTCTAGCCATATACTCACCTCCATTTTTTAAATGATTGATTCGCTTCCTTACTACGTTTACTAGTTTATCATCATTTACCAACATTGTCAAGTTATATTTTAGAATATTTTAATTTATTTTTATTTAACAATAAAACATTGATTTTATGGTCATCTTTTAGCTTGAAAACACGAGTAAAACAGAGTATTTGAGAGTATGTGTAAGTTTGTTTTTATTATTTTTCATTTTCCTCCCAAATAAATAATAATACTCATAAGGTTTTGTATGTATTTACCTTACAAGTATTATTATAGTATATTCATATTTGATTGTCAATACTTTATTTGATATATTTTAATTTATCTTTATTAACAAATCTTTAAGAAAGGTATTTCTTTCCCAATTCTCTTTCTTTTTAATAATCATATTGATAGTTGCTATATTTCCTATATGATAAACTCTTTTCTTACCACGAGTTACTCCTACATATAATAAATTAGAATTTAGCATATATGTATGAGATCTTGGAGTTATTAATATAATATTTTTAGCATTATCTCCTTGCGATTTATGTGTAGATACACAATAACCTAATTCTAGTTGTTCTAGGTCGTCTTTTGCGTAAATGATATTATGATGTTTGAACTGTACTACCATCTCATTAAAATTAACTTCTATTACAACTCCTGTATTGCCATTGTATATTTCTACTTCTTCGCCTTCAATTGTCATAGCTTGATAATTATTCGTTATTTGAATTACTTTATCTCCCTTATAAAACTTAGTATTTCCTCTTTGTAAGTATTTATTTTCTGTGTTATTTTGTACTAATTTTTGAATATTTTTATTAATCTCCCTTGTTCCGTAGTCACCTTTATTATACGCTGATAACACCATTACATCTTCAAATTTATATCCATCTTTTAACAGTTTAGAATATATTTTTATAATCTCATCTATCATTTTTGTTTGTGACTTTTCTATGTAAATATAATCCTTTTCACTACCAAAAATCTTAACTCCTTTAAAATTAGAAGGTAGGAACTTTTCGCTATTTCTTATTTTGGTGGCTATTTGCATTAACCCACCTTCATTGTATCTAAATATCTTAGTCAAAATTGTAGTAGGGACTACTTTGCTCATTAATAAATCATGTGCCACATTACCACAGCCAACACTACTTAATTGATAACTGTCAAAAACTAATACCAATTTTGTTTTGTGTATATCAATAGCATCTAATAAATGATTCATTAAATAAATATCTACCATTCCAAATTCATCAACAATAACTGTATCAACGTCTAATTTATTTTTTTCATTATAAAACCAAGGATTTTCATTTTGAGGATTATATTTTAATTGCCTATGAATAGTACCTGCATTTCTATTAGTATATTCGCTTAATACATCTCCTGCCTTACCTGTTGGAGTCATTAATAAATAACTTTTGTTATTATCTTCAAGCATATTTACCATCATTTTAACACTCTGCGACTTACCGCTACCTGCTGGAGCTGTTAATATACTTACATTATACTTACATAAATAATCTAACGCTCCTATTTGTTCATCCGTTAATTCTATTCCTTTATCTTCTCTATATAATTCAGTATTTATATTCCAAACCATTTTATCATTATTGATCATACTCAATATAGTTTCTGCTATATATTTTTCAGATTGATATGCTTTAGTCATAGATAAAGTTTTACTAGCTTTATCTATATGTATTTCTTTACTTTCCTTTATAACATCTACAAAATAATTAATACATTGAGGAGTTAATTTATTACATTGTTTTCTTACTTCTTTTATATCTATTCTTGTATTACCGTTATGTTCGTTTTCTTCGAGTATATACGTTATACAAGCTTTCATTCTTTGTTTTGATGTAATTAAATCATAATCAAAGTTGAATTTAACATATTCTCCTTTTTGCTTCTTGATTTTTGATTGTTGTTGTATTAATAAAAGTGTCTTATCGGCAATTTTAAAACCTACCCTTCCTAAAGAACAGAGACAAGAATAAGGATCTTGTCTCATTTTTTGTAATGTAATTTCAGAAGATGTATATTTATCATATAATTTCTTTACTATAGAAAAAGAAATGTTTCCGTCGAATTTATCGACTAAATCTATTAGACAAAAATTATTAATTATAGAGTTTTTAATTTTATCAAATGTCTTTTCTTTAATTCCAGATGTCAAGTTTAAATCTATATCACCTAAATCATTTTGTATTACCTTATCAACTATATCAGGATATACAGACAATAATGTTTCTGCTTGTTTTTCCGTTATAACTTCTTTTAAAAATTTACGTGAACTTTCTACATCTGTAGGCTTATCCCTGTGAACATTTAAAATCTTATATTGATAACCGTATTTATTATGTATTTCCTGACCTATAATTTCATATTCAACATTAGGAACTAAATTATGTACATCTCCTGATATAATATACTCATTATTGTCATTAACTTTAATATTAGAATATTTATTTTTGTTGATCTGTATTTTATAAATTTTATAATCATCTTTTGAGTATAAACATCTTTCTATTTTCCCTCTAAACTTTTCAATAACTTCTGCCATTAATACACCTCCCAAGCTTCTATAATCTCATTAAATTCCGTTTCTGATTTTGTCCAATGTCCGTTTACCATTTTCCTTTTAGGTTCTTTACTTTCTTGAATAACTTGAACTATACACCCCTCCTTAAATGGGTTTTCTGCAAATAGTCTAAAATCTTTTAATTTCTTTTGGATAATGTTTCCGTTTTTAACACTATATAATACAGGGTAATATGTAATACTTCTTTTATTTTTAAATATTTTTAATTCTGTAACATAAAAGAAGTTATCACTTGCTTTTGGTATTATAGTCTTAGGATATCCTAAATACTCTATTTCTGCTTGTAACTGATCCTTAATTGACACACTTTGATTCTTAATTCCTTGCATAATTTCTTTTATTAAACTATTCATATCAATATCTTTGAATAATTTCTCTGTTTCTTTCTGTGCATATTTTCTTACTACATCTTCAGTTAAGCTTAACTCATTTAGTTTTTCTTTTTTAATCTGTTTCTTATTTAAAAGATTGTCTGCTAACTCTGTTATTTTTAATAGCTTTTTAGATTTGCCAAATTCAGAGAAATAATTCAATTTAATTAATATATCTAGTTGTCTTGAATTGATAGATGTTTTCGTATTTAAATCATATAATACTTCTATAAAATCATTATACTTTTCATTTTTTAATTGGAATAACTCATCTGCAACTTGCTTAGATATATATTTGATTGAAGACAAGCCTTTATATATAGAATTTTGTTCTTTATCACACATATATTCTGATTTAGAATATCTAAATTTAGGTGGTAATATTGTGATATTTAATTGTTTAATTAACTCTGTCCCCGCCACAATATCAGCTTCATTATCTGCGTTATTTAAGTACGCTGTAGCAAATTCTAAAGGATAATAACGTCTTAACATTCCGCAATTATAACCTATCATTGAGTATCCTGTTGAGTGATTATATCCAAATTGATAATTTGCACTATCTGATAATATTTGTATAAATTGTTTTGCTTCTTGTTCCGCCTGTTCTGTAGGCTTATTAGAAAATTCACAATAACCTTTTAAAATTTTAGGTAATTCTTCTTCTAATTCCTTCTCTTTTTTACTCCCTATGGCACGTCTTACATTGTCAGCATGACTACCTGTGAAACCACAAATATCCATTAAGAATTTTAAAGTATCCTCTTGAAATACTAAAAATCCATTATTATCTTTTAATAATTCATCTATTTCTTTTGAAGGATTATGGTTGTACTCACCTGCAATTAATCTATCTCTATAACTTTTACCTGATGGTCTTAATGAAGCGTTAACAAGTGATAAATCATTAATTTTTAATGGTTCGCTTTCAGATATTTTTCTTGATATGTAATTCTTCAATAATTCAAAAGCGTATTTACCTTCAAATTGAAATATTCCTACAGGAGAATTTATTATGTTATTCCATACTTCTTGATCATTCCAGTTAATTTCATGCGATTTTAAGTAGTGTGAATTAATTAATTTATATGTATCTTTAATTATTCCTATATTTTTTAATCCTAATATATCATATTTAACATAATTTAAATCATGTAATTCATCCATATTTATTTGTGACACCCATTTTCCTTCATTATACATTAGTCCAATATTATTTTTTAATAACACTGGTGATGCTACAATACCTGCAGGATGAATTCCTTTATTAATAACAGTACCTTTTAAACCTTTGAAATAATAAAATAACTCTGTGTAATCTTGTTCAAGTTGTATAAACCTACTATACGAATTAACAAAAGTATCTATATGTTTCTGTTCTATATCTAATTCTTTCAATTCGGATAAATATTTTTCATGTTGTAAAAAATCTAATGATTTTTTATCCTTATTAGTTAATGCGTTATATATTTTTGTATACTCTTGTTGTATTTCATCAAAAGTCTGTTTAATTATTTTAGTATTGTTTATACTATATTTTTGTTTTACACTATTATCTATATTTTTACTAATAGTTAAAGCTCTAGCAATTTCATCTATAGTACCTTTATCCGCTATTGTGCCTGTAGTTAGTATATAACACGTATACTCTTCACCAAATCTATCAATTATATATTTATATACTTTATCTCTATCTTTAGGTGGGAAATCCAAATCAATATCCCCTAAACTCACTCTGTCTTCGTTTGCAAAACGTGAGAATATAGTTCCCCACTTAACAGGGTCTACATCTATAATATCTAAAATATATGCTATTGTACTTCCTCCAACACTTCCTCTACAAAATCCTGTTGGTATATCATTTTCATGACACCATATTACTAATTCACTCATAAATAACATAAAACTAAACATACCTAATTTCTTGAATACTTTACATTCTTCCTTGATTGACTCTTTATATTTTTTATTTTTTCCATTAATTACACCATTTTGAACTTTTTCATTATACATTGTTAATATTTTTGTTTTAAAATACTTTTCTTCATCAGGATATAAGTTGGGATATTTAAAAGACATGTCAAAAGACACCGATTTGATTTGATTATTTAACTCATTAGTATTTATTATAGCCTGTATATAATCTTCAAAAGGAATTAAATTATCTTTTCCGCGTTGCTGATTATACTTTTCTAATAAACTATCTATAGTTTGAAAAGTTAAATCAAATGAATCCTCATCATCATACACCATTCTTTTTGCCGTTTTAAGTATAGTTCTACATTCAGCTTTATATTTTGTAGATGAGTGTGTATCTGTCCCTAATATTAAAGGTTTATTTAATTTTTTAGCCAATTTACATAAATGCGTATTATAGTCTCTTTGTGCTTGATAATCATGAGGTTGTATTTCAAAATATGTGTATTTATTTGCCAATTTTAAATAATATTGATTGTTTATATTTAAACGATTTAAAGGAGACGCCAAACACGCTGAGGTAGAAATTATATTATCAGATATACTTAAAAATTCATCAAATGTCAATCTTGGAGAATAATAAAAATGACTAGGATTATTGGATAATGATATTAATTCTTTTAACTCTTCTGCTCCTTTATTATTTTTTGCTATTAATACAGTATGGTAATTATCTCTTTTCTTTTCTTCTAAATTTTCAGTTAAATACACCTCACAAGCAAAAATAAACTTAATTCCCTTCTTATCACAATACTGTTTCTTTTCAAACCAATTCATTATATTACCATGTTCTGAAAACGCAATAGCGGGAATATTATACTTCACACATAAATCTATATATTCTTTGTAGTTTGTACAACTATCTAAAAGAGACAACTCTGTATGTATATGATATGGTAAATACGTCTTTATAGTATTTTTAATATCCATTGGTATCTGAAATTTCATTTAACCCCTCCCTATTTTAATTTTATCTTTTATATTTAATCTAATTCATTTAACCAACTATCATCCGTTTCTTCTTCGTTATTTTCTCTATTCTTAACAAACAAATTTAAGTCGTCTAAATACTCTCTATATGGTTTATGCTGTTTTGCGCTATATCCACATAAATTAGCAAAATAAAATTCGTTAGACTTATCTATATTTGTCCACCATATTCTATCATCTTCCGTAGAATCATAAGCTTTTTTATTTAATTGAATTTCATCAATAGTATTTATTATATCCTCTTTTAATTCATCTATTGAATCTTTTGTTAAAGGTATATACACATAGCAATCCTCTCGTTTATATTTTTGTTGTATATCTTCAGGTATATCATCTAAATTATTATTTTCAATTGCTGTAGCCACCATATCTTCTATTTCTAATTCATCATATTGTTTTGATTTTTTTAGCCACATTTTCAAATTATTTTCTATGGATTTAACCCATTCATTTCTTAATACATTTTTGGTAGATATTTTATGTTGTTTTGTTTTCTTATCAATTCCTGCTAAAGTATATGTAAGTTTGGAATATTTGAGAAAATCCCATCTAATTTTAATTTTATCTATCGGAACCCCTTTTTGAATTAATCCCTCTGCATACAATACCAATTGTCCTTTTTCTTTATCAATTCTTTTTCCTTGATATATGGTTGATGTTTTCCAATCCGTAATTATATAATTATTATCTTCGTCTTTATGTATAAAATCTATATATCCTTGAAATATATGTTCTCCTACTTTAATTAGTATAAACTGTTCTGTTATTGCTTTTTGTTTTATAGGTGTATGTTCTTGATAAAATAGTCTTACACATTCTTCATATTTATTAGCTATTTTTTCATTTGCCTTTTCATCTTTACGATTATATTTTAATCCTGATAAATTAATTTCAAATAGCTTATTCTCATATTCTTCAATCATTTGTTCGTATTTAATCTTACCTAAATAAAATTGCTCTATAATATCATGGCAAGCCCCTCCTTCAACACCATAAATACTTTGCTTTGTTTCTTTTTCATGCTTAAGGTATTTTAAATACCACCCATACGGATCAGTTTTGTACGAATGATATTTTGACCATGACCATAATTCATCGACTCTATACTTTTCTTTTATTTGATTTAATTGTTCTTTAGTCTTTCTCATGTAACTCCCCCTATACTATTTTAATTCTATTATTATATAAAGCTTTAAATACTTTCATCCCTTTATCAACAGGGCTATCTTTTTCACCTAATAAACCCCATTTATCATATATATAACTGGTTCTTCTAAATGATCGAACTTTATTACACATATCTATAGATAACTGTTCATTCATATCGTTGTCCATAGCAAATATAATCTCGACATCTAAGCCTAGTAATATTCTAATTTGTTCAGGACATAATTCATGCCCTCCTAATGCAACGCCTAATCTACATAAGAAAGAATGTGCTTTTAACACCGACTTTTCTGCCTCAAATACAATTATCTTATTTGCCTTTTGTATATATTTATAATTTTCTTGTAATCCATACAAATTCATACTTTTAGGAAACGCTTTTAACGGAAAGTATTTTGGAATATCCAATAAATCATAGTTTTTTACTAAGGTTCTTCCCATAACTCCCACATACTCATTTTCTCTACCGCACCAAAAACGATGAGGTATTGCTATTCTATTTTTTTCTCTACTATAGCCAATATTAAATCTTTCTTGAGTAAAAGGCATTATCCCCTCTCTGATCCACCCTATGTATGGTATTTGAATTATTTCTCTGCAAATATCTTCATTATAAATTTTTAATTCATCTACATCATTATTTAAATGTTTCTTTTGTATTGCTTTTTTGAATACATCCAAAATATCGTTCTTTTGTTCTTTTTCAATATCTTTAATATTAAAAGTATATTTTAGTCCTAATATTTCATGTAAATATTTCACTGCTTGTGGAAATTCATATTTTTTTATCTCCATAACTAAAGTAAAAATATCTCCTCTTATAACTTTTTCATTTCTAAATATTTTTACTTTTAAAGTATCTTTTTTTATAGCTACTGAAGTAGTATTTCTATGTTCCGGTAAACCGCATCTATATTCTTTGGGATATATTTTAATTCCATGACACCCAATAGATTCTAAAACATTAATGGTTTCATCCTTTTCGATTATGTGTTTCTTTAATTCGTATGCCAACATTCATATACTCACCTACCAATCTGTAGGAACTACTGTTATACCTACTTCATTATATGTATTTCGTGATAAATCATGTTCTACTACTATTTGATAGTCATTTGAGCTACCTTCCCTATTTTTGATTATAAATATAATCTGATAATGTTTACTTTTATCTAGCTTAACAGGAATTTTAGTTTTACCATTTTTACCCGCTAATTTATATACATTTAATTTATGTTTTTCTCCATCATATTCATCATCAAATAAATTTCTAATCATTAAGCAAGTTGAAGCAACGTCTATCATATTTTTAGCCATACCTATATTATCCATAGTATAATATCTTTGTTTTGAACTGCTTTTAGATAGCTGAAATGTAATCCATATATGTACATTTAATGATTCTTCTTTTATAGTGTCATATATATTTACCATAGCCTGTTGCATACCTAACCACATAGTATCGCTTATATTTCCGTTTGCATCGGCTTTAAATGTATCAAGCATGAAATATCTAACACCCATATGTGCATATTTTTTAATACATTTAATAGCTTTGCTAGTTGTATATTTACTAAATGGTTTTAATAGTATATTTTTTCTATGATCCTTTATCCATTTGGCACACTTCTCTTTTAGAAAAGTTTTGAATTCAGATGAGTATTTACCATTTCTTAATTTATACTTTTGAACATCTGTTTTGTAAACATTGTTAGCAACCCATATTAACAACTCTCTTTGCCACTTTTTCTTACCTTCTTCATTAATCATAATAACTAATTTTTCATCATGTTCTATGATAGAGGGTAATAGTACATTTCTTGAAAATGTTGTTTTACCAACTCCTGATAATCCTCCACATAAAGTTATATTACCTACGAGATTACCACCTATTTCCTTATTTAGTATATCTGAATTATATAAAGGTAATCCTACTGCTAAACCTTGATCTAACTCGTCTATAAGTTCATCTATGCCATCCGCTATATCATATGTACAATCGTCGCCTTCAACATTAATAAATATATGATTTAATAGTGCTTCATACTCGTCATATATATCTTCGGCACTTAAATCTATGAATTCTTTTAACCTATTTGCTATTGGAAATTTTGCTTTAGCTAACATTATTACAGTATTCCATTTATTTAATTCAGATATATAGCCATTGATATTCTCCACTTTAATATATTCTGTTGCTAACTGAATCTTTTCAAAACCACCATATTCCTCATATTTTTCTCTAAGACTATGATGCTTTTCTAAATACATACCTATAGTAACTTCGTCTAAATTAGGCTTGTTTTCTTTTATAACTATGTCATATCCTATTTGCCAAAATACTCTCCATTCATTATGTGTAAAGGATTCTAATGCCAAAGAATCATATGTATAATATAAATCAGGTTGCTTCCATAATATAGATACTATATTTGCTTCGCAATTCTTTTTAAATTCTTTAATTTGTAATAACGCTTTAATTTCATCATCCTTCAATTTATTTTCTATATTAGTATCTTTGCTCATTAAAAGTCTCCTTTACCACAGATTATTAATTACACTACTTTTAATCTCCTTAGTTTTTATTTGATACTCAGCACCTTTGTCATCATGTATTTCTATTAATTCTGATTTCCGTTTAGCCTTTTTATTCTTTTCTATTTTTAATACAACATCATTAATTTTATCTTCAATAATAACCATCATATAATTAATCCTATGTTTTTCATCTTTAAAATTGTCTTTCTGTCTAATCTTATACAGGATATCGAATTTACACATTTTGAATGTTAATAATATAGCTTCATAATCATAATTAGCTAATGGTTTGGCGTTATTTTTGGCTACGAACTGTCCTTTATGTAACCCTCTTAATCTTAAAGCCAAATGTTTTGGGAATTTAATATCTTTACTGTATTCTAATATTTCCGTATGGACATATTCACATAATTGAAGAAACTTTTGATGTTCAATCTTTTTATCCATTCTAATTCTCCCTTTCATATTAAAATCATAGGGAAGAATTCTTCTTCCCTATTTAGTTTTATATTAAAGTTTTAATATAAGATATCAATTCTTGTAAAGTCTTTGAGTCTGTAAGCTCTATGTTCTTAACTTCTATTTTTAATTCTTTTAATTTATTTTTAATTAATTGTTGTTTCTCACTTTCCCCTTTTAATTCTTCTGATGTTACAAGTTTTCTAAATTCTTTAGCTAGTTGTTCTGATTGCTCTGCTCTATTTAGAACTCCCGATATAGAATTATTAAGGTCTTTTGAAAAGTTTGTTTCTAATTTAGAACCCGTCTGATTTCTTTTATCAAAATAAGACTTCCAAGTATCATATGTACAATTTTCAATAATATCTCCTACCTTAGTTACATGAGTTCTATCTTTTAAAACTTCCGCATAAAACTTTCTTTCATTTGTTTTTTTATCAGTTTCAGCAAAGAATCTTAAAATAACATCATAATCAAAAGGTAAAGATTTATGAACATCAGGTTTATATCCTATTACTTTTTGAGTTTTATCATCTGTAATTTCTTTAGCCTGTGCAGTTGATACAATATGTTTGCCTTGTGCAGATAATGTTATTTTTGCCTGTTGTAATTTCATAACTATATTTTTTACTCTTCCCCATTTGCTTCTAGCATCTACATTTTTTCCATTTGCTCTAGCCTTTCTTTCTTCAACTTCTGTTGCTCCAATGTCAATTGTATTATAAAATTTAGTTTCTGAATCTATTAATAATGTTTCTATTTCGACTTCTCCATCCATGATAGCATCTAAATCTTCTTCTAAAGTATCTAAATCACTAGTAGTATCAACGAATTTTAAGTTATTATATTTTTTACCACCTATTTCAATATCTCTGCCTTCTTCAAATGCTAAACCTGCTTCGCTATCAATAGCCCCGATTTTAGGGAAAGTAAGACCAAACCATGATTTTCCTTCATGAGTAAGTCCTTCTACTAAGAATTTCCCACCTATTTTATTTTCTCTTGGTTCTCTAAATGCCATATTAATATTCCTCCTTAAAATTTAAATTATTAATTTATTTTTAATTTTATTAATCAACGAACTTCCATACAAATCCATAAGCTGTTTTTATTTTATGGTGACAACACATTGATATTGCTCCGTCATTCTTTTTCTTACCTAATGATAAAGACGCCTCTCTTAATGTTTTATATGATTTTATAAATTGTCCATTTAAATTATATTGAACTACCTTTTTATAGTGATTGTTACATAGGCCAGTTTTATGTGCATGAATCGTATTCTCATAATTAGTACACCACTATAGGTTGTTTATATTATTGTTTAATTTATTGCCATCTATATGGTTTACTTGAGGTAAATTATTTGGATTAGGTATAAACACCTTTGCCACTAATCTATGTATCTTCTTTTTGAATTTTTTACCCTTTTTATTAGTTAATCCCACTTGCATATAACCGTCTTTATCTATAGTTCCTTGCATCACTTTACCATTTTTAATCTTTTTAAAACTCAACACCCTTCCTAAATTACTAATATAATATATATTTCTAAACCCATCTATTTCTTTCCAGATTTCATTCATACATATGCAATATTCTCATTTTTTAATTTATTTTTATGATAGAGGATTAAATAAAATATAATCCTCTATATATTGTAATTAATTATTTGTCCATTTTTATAATCTTATAGATCGTTTAACCAATCATCTTCGCTATCTTCTGATTCTTTTATTACATCATTTGTTTGGTTTCCTACTTTTTCCTCAGATTTATTTGAAACTTTTTCATCTTCTTCATTTGATTTATTTTTGTTTCCTTTTAATTTATCTTCTACTATTAAAGCAATGTTTAAATCATCCTCGCTATAAGCTTCAGTCAATTTATCTATCATAGGCATTTTAGTATCTTCGCCTGTAAATTTGATATGAGGGTTTGTAATAATCATTTGTTCTGGTCTATTTCCTCCTCCATTTGCTAAAGCCATTTTATTTAACACTTCTTCTTTTTCAATAAATCCTAATTCTATTAAATCTTTTATATCATCTGGAATATCATCTTCTGATGTAGTAACTGTATTAATTTCACCTCTTGAAAATCTACCGTCTACAGTTAACGTAGTAATAGTGCCTTTTTTAGCCTTAAAATGTTTTAGCATTTTTTTAGTATTGTCAACAGTTTCTTTACTAACTTTTATATCGAATGTTTTAGCAAGTGGCAACATCGTTTTAACCAATTGTCCGTCATATTCTTTTACATAATCAACTACTCTTGCATAAACAGGTATTGTTAATGTTTCTTTATCTACTTTACCTACGCTATCAACATCTAATAATAACGTTTGAGTAAAGGTGGCTTTAAATTTATCTTCTGTTGCTTCTGATAAACATATGCTAGTTATATCCTTCTTAACTTGTACTTTTTCATTATACGTTGAATATGTAAGATTCCCTTTTACATTAACAACCATGCCATCTTTTAAATTGTCATTTATGTATTGTACAGCATCATATTGAGAAACAAACTTCTTATAAACTATTTTATTGTTGACATCCTTTTCTAAACCTACAGTTATAAAACACATATCACCAACAGATTCTAATATAGTTTCGTCATTTCTATCATCCCAATCCAATGTAAAGAAGTTTTTAAAATCATCTTGCCCATTTTCTTTTTTACCATGTACATATACAAAATTCTGTCTTTCTGATCCGTAACCGCCCATCATATCAGCATATATTTTGCCACCCTCTCCACAATCAACTGATAAATTCATTTGGTTATATATCCAATCTGATTTTTGGCTCGGAACATCTATTTTAAAAGTGTAATTATTTACTGAAGCCATTCCTACTAAATTAAATTTTGCTGTTCCTTTTTTTACTTGTACTCTTTCATTATTCTTTGCCATATTAAAATTCCTCCTAATTTTTAAGTCACATTGGACTATTTTTATAATTTTTTATTATTAAAGAGAAATTCTAATTTTTAATTCTAAATTTTAATTCTAATTTTATTTTAATTTATTTGTATTTATTTATATACATTAAATTGTAGTTCTTAATAACTGTTCTACTGTTTTTTCAGCCATTCTATAATCCTTAAATTGATTATCTGTCATAAAGTCTAAATTGGCTTTTTTAAAATATTCATCATAATTATATGTAACTTGTACTTGATTACCAATTCTATTCACATCATTTGGTTTGATACCTTTTGAAGTTAAGTAGATTAGTTGAGTTTTGTCAGTTACAACTACCTTGCTTCCTTTACTATTATTCAAGCTTCGTTCCTCCCTTCTATTTATTAATAATTAACAGTACAATTCTCAATGGTGTGGTCTTGCTCTTTTGATTGATTTCTTACATTCCTTTTTAAATTTCAAACATCTTATATTGAGCAAGTGCAACTTTATATTTAACTTACACTTGCTAATAATCTTTTAAAATTCCATGTTTATACTTTTTCTGCTAGCTAGATAATCACACATATGAACAAATCTTTCCATTCTAGTTTTAGGCGTTGGTAATACCTCTCTTTTAGTCCTATAATCCTTATTCCATTCCCCCATATGGCTTCTTATTGCTTTAACAATTTGATCTAAAATTTCTGACTTTATTAATCCGTTAATATCACTGTTATTATATATGTAATCTGCAACTATCAATGGATGTTCTGTTTGGGTATACCTTGATTTTTCCATTCCACTTTTACATCCATCATGCAACAATAAAGAACTTATAATTATATCTTTCTGCATTGATGTGAAATCTTGAACTGTATGATTGTTAAATAATTCTAATGCAATTTTTACAGCTCCTTTTGTGTGTCTAACTAATCCACCTTCACCTAACGCATATTGAGGATGATATTTACCTGTTGAACTTGCAGGTACCTCCCAAAAATATTCTGGTAAACTTTCTAATGCCTTAACTGTAAATTGCTTAATACTTTCGTCATTAATTGAATTAATTTCTGTTTGAAATACTTTTAAATTTTCTTTCATCTTCAGCCTCCATCTAATCATCTTTTAATTTACTCTTATAGTAAGTTCTTGTTTTGTTACTAACTCCTTACTACATTTACTAGTATATCATCTATTGTTATTTTTGTCAACCTCTTTTTTAAAATATTTTAATTTATTTTTGTTATATTTTACTTTACATAAAATTGCACTTTTATAGTGATTTATAATTTAGGAAACCCTTAATATAAGGGTTCTTATTGACTTTTTCCAAACCTTCTACCTGAGAATATAGTTAGTACACATGCCAGTATCATTATTCCGCCTACCATAAATAAAAATGGATTTAATTCAGGAAATTCACTATAAGCCCCAAATCCAATGAAACTTAAGCCAAATATACCTTGAACAAACGCCATAGTATAATACGATTTCGCTGTTTTATTATATACACTTTTATTCCCGTGTACTACTTTATTTAAAAACGCTACTTTTTCTTCGCATTTACCTTTACAAGCAATGGTAGCATCTATTTCAACAGCACATTCTTTGCATAAACCTTTATTACAACTTTTACAGATTGCAACGGCATCTCTTTCTGGATGATTGAAACACTTCATTTTATCCCTCCTCAAGTATATTTCAGTATATTTTTCTCATATTAATAATACCATACTATCTATATTATTCCAATAATAATTAGCACTTGATCTTGACTTGTTTTAGTTTTTAAAGCTATCATCTGTTATTATTATTTAATATTTGGTCTTAATTTTCATTTCCTTTAACTCCCTTAAATCTTCCTCTGTTTCTTCAATCCATTGTTTCTGGAGTTCCTTACCTTTCTCTCTTAATAATTTTCTACTATCACTAATATACATATTAGTAGTAAACCACGTTACCTTACCATTAATAACCTTGGATGCCATATGTCGATTATTTTTAATCGCTTCGATTATTAATTCCTTTTCCTTTTTATTAAAATATAAAGAATATGAAATATCTCTACACCCCTTCCTCTATAAATTTAAAATTGTATCAAATTTACTCCCACTCTGCATCTATACGGACTTGTGACCGTTCTATATTATATCTCTACGAACCAACGTGGATATTAATATAAAGTTGCATTAAGAGTTGGGGATATAGAATCCCCTCCCATTACATAATATATTTTTAATTATTTGGTATATTACTCACTTCAAATTTTTCTTTTAATTGCAAATACTTTTCATACTCCTCTTTAAGTTCTCGTTTTTTCATTTCTTGCTCTACTTTTCGTTTCATACAATCTAATTTATCTCGCATTTGTCTAATATATTCTTCTGTGATAACACCATATTCTGCTAATGTTTTTCCAATAGTGTCGTCTCTAAGTATTTTACCTATAACTTGATTTTCATTGCATACGTACCATGTATATTTATCATAATTTAATCCAAACATTAAAACGCTTTTATCATCTGTAATTATCATAGAAGTATCAATATCTGTCGTGTGTTCAATATCACAATAAACTATCTTCTTTCCTTCTAATTGTTCTCCACTTGTTAATACCTTCATATATAACCCTCCTATTTTTCACTCCTCCAAAATGGTTTATGATTCCTTTCATTGTTTTCTAATCTAGCATAACATTTCTCGCATAGTTTATACTTATGCTTCCAAGGAATTCTACTTAAATCTCGTCCACAACATTCGCATTGATTCATATATCGCTGACATTGCTTTTTGCTTTGTCTCTCTAGCTTATCACCTGTATATATTAATTCTTTTTTATCTTTATTTAGTGTTGAAAGAATTCGTTTAATTCCTTTAAACTCCCAAGGTAATGTATTAATTTTAAACAATTCTGCTATTGAAAATTCCTCATTTTTATTTCTAAAATCTCTATTTTGAGTTAAATCTACATTTGCCTTCATATATCAACTACACCCTTAGAAATGTTCTAACTTTATGGAATAATTCTTCTTTTTTCTTTGCATTATTAACTCTAACTTTCCCTTGTTTAATTTCTAATTGAGATAGTTAAGATTTAAGATTATCAATATTCGTAGGAGTATCAATCGTATTAGCAATTTGTTTATGTTTCTTGTTCTGAAATTCATTTATCATTTTGTCTAATGTTAAATCACAATATTCATCTACCCAGTCTCCTAAGAAATAAAATCTATCTATAACTGCTCTACTATTTTCATCTTGAAAAGTACCAAATAGTATAGGATCTTTCTCTCTACGTTCTTTGGCTACTTGCCTTTCCATTTTTCCTGTGTAGTCAGTAAACAAAATATATAATTGGTCAAATTTATCTTTGGTCTTTTTAATAACCTCTACAATTTCATCTGGAATTTCTCTTTCATATCGTTCTAACTCTATTAGTTTAACTACATCTTTGGCTATATCATCTATGTATTCATCTACATCATCTCTATATACAAAAGTATTAATACCCATTTTAACTATTTCTCTTTCTTTTTCTATTGCTTCTAAGTGAAATATTAATTTCTTTAATCCCGCTGTTTGTTCTGTGATAGTATATTTATTTGCCAATACTAATCCATTACTATAAATTTCTACTAGTTCATCATCAGTAATTGTATGTTTCTTTTCTTTTAACAAATCAAAATATTCCTTTGGTGTTAATTCCTTTTTAATATCCATATTTCCCCCTCTTATATTTTTAAATCTATTTTCATTTCAATAAAAGCATTGTTTTATATATTTATGCTTTGTTGCATATTACTTTATTTTTGCGAACTAATGCTTCCATCCCAAAAATGGGAATATTCCATGTATAAGATGTTCAAGCATGTCCCCTAATTCATGCATGATTATTTTAAAGCATTTTTTACTTATACTTAAATTAGCTTTTAAATGCTTAAAATAATTCATAATTATCACACTCCAATCTACTATCTATATAACCCTTTATTTTTGCGAACCAAAATTTATATCGTGCCTTATTTAATAGTAATCTTAACAATGTTGTTATCTATTTTGTTACAAGATAACAAGCATTCTAAATCTTGTTTACCAACCATAATCTCTCTATATTTACTTAAAATCTTTAGTCCTTCTTCTATTGGGATTTCTTCAAATTTATCTTCGCAACCATAATCACCTTCATACATTATTCCATCTTCGTCTACTCCTAATTCTATTGTAAATTTTTCTTCATCATTTGGATGTGAAACATATATTAAAATACCTGAAAATGTTTCAAAATGATGTGTTGATTGTGTATCGATTTTACAAATTTTATTAAAACTAATTAACTCTTCAAATGATATATTCATTTTAAAATTTTTTGATACTTTATATTTACTCATTAATTATCCTCCTTTAACTTAAAATTCACTTCACAATTTACTATTTTTGTGAACTAATATCCCAAGGTTAATATTTGAGGTTTTGCCTTAACCCATTTTTCGGCTAATTCTTTACTGTTCCATTTTGAAGTTTCCCATATTCCCATCTTATCATTTATTGTTTTCCCTACAGGTAAAACCTCACCTTCTTCTATCTCAACATTAATCACCCATTTCTGCGATTCTTCGTCAAACTTTGGTGTTGCTTTCATCATAATTAGTCCCTCATTTCTTTCTTATATTATTTCTTACTAACCACATATTTCATTACCTTTTTAACTGTTAATGGTAATTCTATATGTTCTTGAAAACAATCTTTACTTACATTATTCTCTTTACCACATTTAGGACAATACATAAATGGATATTTACTATTTATAACTTCTATATATTCTTTCGAATGTACTATAAATGGGAAATCACATCTTAAACATTTTAATAAAGTCCATTCGTCCATTTACTTCACCTTCTTTTTATAATCTATTCAAAATCAAATTCTACTACATAATAATATTTATTATTTATATATC
Organism: Clostridium botulinum; assembly: GCF_017100085.1. Lineage (NCBI taxonomy): Bacteria > Bacillati > Bacillota > Clostridia > Eubacteriales > Clostridiaceae > Clostridium > Clostridium botulinum. The sequence goes on along the minus strand of NZ_CP063966.1, from coordinate 59,389 downwards.
TTAATAAATTTAGAAGCCTCGTTTTAGATTCTGCTTTATATTTTATATCAATATCTGTCCTTCCAAAACAAGGATATGATTTAACTATTTTTACATATTCGTTGGTCTCCACTTCTCTTTTAACTACATTCCAATACATTAATATCACTCCATTTCATATAGTTTAAAATTTTTAAACTATTGTTTCTAACCAAGCATATTTTATCTTTAATTAAACATTTATTTGTGTGACAGTCATTTTTATATGGTTTTGTATCGTCATGTATCTGATGTTTAATTACTTGTAATTGTGACCATATCATCCCTTTTCTCATTTAACCACCTTTAATTAAATCTTATATTCTTTTTAAATCTAATCCCAATACCTTATTTAACGTTCCCTTCTCAATCATAACCCTAATGTTTTTATTATAATCTTCCTCACTTATATAATTTTCTGACAATCCTAACTTATCTATTGGTATTGGAATATCATCTATTCTGCCTTTAAATTCTTCAATTTCTTCTTCATTAAATCTATGAGCTATTCTTATATCAGAAGTGTATCCACTCTCTTCATCTCTACAACCCCAGAATAAACACCAACTATCTCCATATATACTGTTATGTCTGTTGCACAATAATAAATATTTCTTAACCATCTAATCATCTCCTTCTAATTCTTTAACCATTTCCCTACAATAGCAACTATGACATAATTTTAGACCTTGTGCTTTAAATCTGTTTGGAAATGGGTTAGTTCTTCCATATATAGATGCTTCACTATCTCTTACGGTACTACCACATGAATCACATGTTACATATTCTATCTTTTTCGCATTATATGTAGGCTCAAATTCAACGTATATCTCAAACTCTTTGCCACAATTCTCATTCTCACATTCCCAATCTAAAGTATTGTCATCACACAATCCGTCACATAATGCGTCTGTCATGTTATTCTTATATCCACAATAAGGACATTCTACAGTATCACTATATATTTTTATCACCTACTTTTATATAATTTAAACTTCAATTAATTATTTTTATATACTTTATAGGAACATAATCTGTTAGCCACACTTTATTTTCCGATAAATAAAATTTATAGCCGTCCTCAAACATTTCTTTACTATTAATTAAAAATATTATCGGACTTCCATGTCTCTTACCTACATTAATAGCTGTATCAATATCACTAGATAAATGAACATATTGTCTACTCTGTTTTTTAACTCCTTCTTTCAATATGTTATCTCTAAATCTTATCGAAGTTCCATGATACAAAACACTAGGAGGTTGTATAGATTGCAACTCCAGATTTACTCTAATAGAGTGTCCTTGGTTAGCTCTAATTTTAGTATTATCAGAATTAAAAGAATACCTCTTCTTATTATCTTCTCTTACAATTCTTTCAACATCCTCTATAGTAATTTTATAACCTTTATCTCTCATACCTTTTATTAAATCACTTATGTTCGCATATCCATATTCATCTAAAATTAGATTAGCTTCTTGTGGCTTATGCCTTAATATCAAACTCATAAACTTGCTGTTTTTCATATCTTTTTTACTAATAACACACATAATAAAACATCTCCTATTCATTTTTAAATATATACTTTTAATAGTACACTATCCTTATTTACTTTTCACTCACAATGAATAGTATTTTATTTTTTAATTAATAATCACTTACTTTCCTTTCGTATCCAACAACTCCAACTCATCTTTCTTAAAATAAGCCGTTTCCCAATCCTGTAAATAGTAAATTCTAACCTTATATTTAATTTCCCCTTTAGTTTTAATCCAACTAATAATCTCACCACACATGTCTTTATACTGCCTTAAATGATCTACGCCTACATCTTTAACTACTACTAAATCTCTAGTTTTAAATTTCATTGTTTACACCTTCTAGCTGTTCAAGCTGTTGCTTATAGTGTTCCATATTCTTAGTGGTTTGTTTAAGGTGTTGTTGGATGTTTTCTTTACTTTGTTCTAGGTCTTTAATTTGTTCTGTTGTATATCGTATTTCATCTATTAAAACATCTTTACAATCTTTTAATTTTTGAATTTTTTCTTTTAATATGTTGATCTCTTCTATATTTTGTTTCTTTTTAATAACTTTAACCTTATCTTTATCCACATATAAGGCATTTAATTCGCTTAGTTTGATTAAGAATTGTGCAGTTCCCTTTACCTCATCAACTATAGTTCCTTTTACATTCTTAATACCTTCAGGACTATCTAATATTAAAACTTCATCTCCTATTTGTACTTGACGATCCTTCTCTTTAATATTTTCTTCTTTATGTAATTTACTTTCTTCAACCTTTGTTGATAATTTTTCTATATATTTGGATAAATCGCCCCAATTGTTACGTAAGTCTTTTAAGATACTTTCTTGGCTTCCTATTACTATTGGTTTAAGTCCTAATAAACTTCCTAATAAATTTTCATCTCCATTAAATATTGCTTTTGTAAACTCATCAGCTTTTCTCATTTCTTTGTTTGATAATCTTTTTATGTTTGTCATATTAATTCACCTTTGCCTTTCATATATTGATTTTATTTTATTTTAATTAATCTTTGTTTAATACTGAGAATAAAATTATTTATCCTCATTTTATACCTCTTGAAAATACTCTTTTACACTATCTAAATTCATAACTATTTCTTCATTGTTGTCGTTTATAATTTTCTTGCCGAATCCAAATTCATCTAGTCCTAAACATTTGTATTCTTGTCTTACTGTAAATCCTTCGGCTTCTTTAATGCATCTTAAAGTTTTCATATTGCTATCTCCCTTATATGTAATATATTTTTACTTGTTGTTTTTCTGTACCTCTTCCTTGCTACAAGTATATATTACCATGCTTGCTTTTACTTGTCAATACTTATTTGAAAATAATTTAATTTATTTTTATTTATTATAAAATCAAGTTTTTATATCCTTATATATAAATGATACAACATCTTATATATAAGGATAATTAATAACGTTATTTTTTATTTAAAATCTACTACACTATGTTCGATTCTTTCGATATATTCTCCTTTATATCCTATAATTTTAAATATTATTTTAAATATCATATCATAATATTTATTAAAGATATCTATCCTTTCATCAAATTTAAGTAATGTTAACAAACCCGTATGAAATAATGGATTTCTCACGCCACTTCTCAAATCACTTCCTTGATTTTTGCTATGTATAAATCTTAATATCCCATTGACTTTTTTTATTTTGTCCTCGATGCTAAGTTTTTCTATTTCTTTTTCCTTTATTGCATTTTCACTTAATAAATAATTTGTTAATATTTGTTCATATGCTAATATTAAAAATACTAATTTAAACTCTATTATATCTTCATTTTCTATTTTTAATAAAGTATTTATAAATTCAGGCAACTTTAAACAATCTTTTATTTCTACATAATGATTAAAATTTTCATTAAATATATTTTTTATACCATTCTTAATATTAAAATTATCTATAATTTCATTTTTACTGTACCTATACTTTAATATATCATTTTTTAATCTTTTATATATAATTTCATCATTATTATAAATTTCTATATAAGGAACAAACGTTGTATTTAATGTGATTAAAGAAAGAAACCATGAAATATCTGACAAAAATTTTTCTATATCTTCTATATTATAATTTTGCTCGATATCAAAACATATATACGACATTACTGCTGACTCAATTCTGTGTCCTTCTATAAATTGTTCGATTTGCTTTATATTTTCTTTCAATTTAAAATAGACTTCTGTTTCATTTATATCTACCTTAAATTTATCTCTAATATATCTACCATTATTATTTGAATATTCTAGTCCTGCGAACTTAAAATTATTTATCCCTGCCTTTAATCTAATTTTATTATTTTTTTTAATAAAATTATTTTTAATTTTAACAAAATCTACAGTTTTGGGGCTTCCTGTTAATTTATATTTACATTCATTAATTTCAACTTCACATATATTAAACATTATATCTTTAGCTAAAACTTTCCATGTATTGTTTAATGTAGTACCTATTAAATTATACTTAATAAACTCATTTGTAGTTGAATATTTTATTCTTTGATTTAAACAGACCATCAAAGTAATATCCCCTTTTATATCCATATTTAATTCCCAATTAACGCTATATTCATTATTATCGTTTGAAAGTAAACCCTTACCACATTCATATTTAATTATAGATAAGTCATATAGTTCTCCAAATTGTTTTTTAAAAATTTCATTTGACATTGTTTTATTCCCCCCTTATAATAAATGAGTATTATTCAACACATTATTTATATTACCAATACATTGGCTTGTCTTATTAAAGCCTATTACTATTTCCCTGTCCTCTATACAATCTGTAACTGACATTGAGCTTAAAACATTATCATATTCTTTTACATATGGTTTTAAATTTCTTAACGTATTTTTGATTTCAACATTTATTATAGGATATCTTTCTAGTCTTTTAATTGTACTAATTAAACTATTTTTTAATATAATCACCTCCCAATAAGTATAAGAACCTTTCATTAACAAATGTTTCATCATATTATCACCCCCTCGTCGTATTGCAAATATTATCGTTGTTCTTTTTTATACTGATTTTGTTAAAAAATATGATGTCATTTATTTTATTACCAATTATTTATTGTAAATGCTACCATATTACTTTAATATTAAAGTTTTATCACCAAATATTCAAGTTGTTTTATTTATAGCACTTATTTATATTTGTTGTATTATAACTACTTTCTTAATCCTCATCGTGAAATCTTCTATTTTTACCCAATATAATAACATTTAAATTATAATCAAAGTTTATTTTTACATATTAACTGTATAGCATTATTAAAATGTGGTTATAACCACTGTCTCCCATATAATTATAAAAACTCCAATTTATGTACTTATTTATTCTTCTATATACCACTCTCCATCATTTATTATTTCCACGAATGATTTATTATCACTACATTTATATGACAAAACTCGTAATACATCTTTAATAGACTGAGGCTGTTTTTGTATTAGGATTTCAAAACATCTCTTTGTACGACCGTCACAATCCAAACATTCAACCCAAGATATATATGGATGTTCCACCCAGCAATTTTTACCACTGTTTAATGCCTCCATAAAATCTACTGCCTTTTGGATTATTTCAAAATTTGCTAAAGTAAAGCTTGATATTCCTACTACATGCTTATCTCTATCTAACCACGCATAACTACCATTGAATGTAAAGTAAACTACATCGTTTACCGCTATTCTATCTCCTTCCTTAAACTTTCTTTCCTCTGTCATTTTAAGAATTTCCCAACCTTTATATTTTTTACTCATTGTAACTCCTCCTATATTTCAACTTGTACTACCATAGTATATTGACCTTTGTCCAACTCAATATCTTTTAAATCTGTTGGTGAAGGTATTTCATCTCCATCTTCTAACATACCTGTTAAATGCAATTCTAGTGCATCATGTGCCATATAATAAGCGTCTGCTATGTCATCACCTTCTGTTATACATCCTTTAAAATCAGGGAATGTAATACAATAACCTCCACATTCTAAATCTTGTGTTAATATAGCTACATACGTACATTTCTTCATATTCATAAAATATTTCCTCCTTTTCACATATAATATAATCATTACACATTATCACTTACGATAAAAGTCTTAATTTACATCCTTTTGCATTTAGCTTTATCCTTGCACACCTTAAATACTGTTTTGCTTTCTCCTTTTGTCTTAGCCGATACAATACAACTCAACACAGAATTTTTATTATAATATCCTTCTATAGTATAAGCATGTATTCCTTTATCTCTTAGTGTATCAGCTATTACTTTACTGTCCTCCCTCGTTTTTGGAGCTACAAAGAATGTCCATTCCTCATCCTTTTTAAACTTGTTAAATAATCCTGTAGCTAAAAATGTTCCTAAAGTTTCAGCAACCCCTATTACAATTATTCCTATATAACTTTTAGCTATTACTACATTCATTAATATTATAGCATTTGTAATGGAGGCTACACCTTTTAATATTCCTGCAAATTTATCATATCCGTATATTAACGCTTTTGTTTTAATTGTTGTAAATATGCAATCTACTAATTTTAATATAAATACTAACATATATAATTTTATCATTTAATCATCCTTTCCTATATCTTCAATTTCCATATAAGCATCTATAGTGTTATTAAACTTATCCAATTGAGTTTTAATTATCTCTTTATCTTTATTTTTCATCTCTGTATATTCTTTACAATAAACTTCTTCTTCCTTGATTAAGAAATTTAATAATTTATCTATTATTTGCTTTTTCTTATCTTCTATTTCTGCATCATATTCTTCACATTGTTTCTTTATTTCTAGTAAATAGTTTATTGTGCTAATAAACACTTTTTCTACTCTATTATTATGCAATGCATTAATTTCTTGATAGGATTGTAATTTTAGATATAGCTGTGAACATTGTTGAAGTTCAAATTGCAACCCTGAATTTGATGTTATTTTATAATATTCTTTATATTTGCATAAGCTTAACACGTTATTTCTAATCTTATTTATTTCTTGTTGTTTTTTCGTTTTTATTGATGACTTTTTCTTTATTGGATATGTAATTAATTTATATATACCATAAGGTATCCACACTAATACTCCTAATATAGCTCCCAATATAGCAATTTCATCTGGTATATCTAAATCCAACAATCCAAGCCATACCGTCAACATAGCTATACCAAATAGAATATTGCCAAATACGTATAATATCATCATTCTATATCACTCCTTCATATTCATAAACCCACTAGTTATCTTTCTTAACTCCTGAACGCTTTGTGCTAAGTCTCTATTAATTATCTTTGTATCATATTTTAATCCTCTGAACATCTTAAAATCATTAATCAATCTTGATATTCCTTTTGCTAATCCATCCCTCTTTATTAATCTTTTAATTCTAGTCAAGAATGGAACTGTAACATATACGATTTTGTAATCTACTCTGCTTTCTACTTTATTAGCGAAATAATCTACTCCTGCCTTATCTATGATGTAATATGTACTTTCCTCAACTTGATCCATGGTTGCCCAATAATGATTACCATTAAAATATGTATAAGCTACAGTATCAACTTCATTTCCTAGTTTGTCATATATCTTTATTTCATTGGTTTTGTCATCTCTAATAAATGTGTAATCTTTTTCTCTAACAAATATATGTCCTTTTTCATTTTTAGTTCTTTTAGGTCTAGTAGTATAACTTTGTATAGCTTTATATCCATACCATTCCATTTCTTCTATTATAGTTGACTTACCACTTGCAGATTGCCCTAAAACTAAAATTATTTTTGGTTTATTCATAAATCACACTCCCTTATAAATTATATTTTAATTTAATTTAGTTGATATTATTTTATCTAGTTTGTTATTAATTCTATCATACTCATTGAAACTGATTATTCTTACAAATTCTTGTGTATGATAGTCCATTAATTTTAATTCACCTACAGTTAAGCAATATTCCGTGTCATCAAAGTCTTTGATATAAATTTTATTATCTTTTGTTAATTTTTCAGAATCATAATTTAACATTACTATCCACATGCCTTTTAACTAATTTGTATTTTAGATTGTTTGTATCTCCTTTCCACATTTATAAGTATACTACCATACTTTTCTAATGTCAACTATTGTTTTAATATATTTTAATTTATTTTTATTTAATTTATACCTTTTAATAAAACAAAAAAGACGCTAGTGTTTAACTAGCGTCTTTCAATTTAACTTAAAACTCAAATTTTATTTACTTAAAACAAGTGTACGCTTTAAACAAAAGCTCTATAAAATTCATTAATAATTTAGTTATTTCAATCCAATTAACTGACGATTTTTTAGAAATAGATTCTTTGATAGGTGTAATTTCACATTTTATAGACTTGACATGTTCGTCAAGTTGTTCATTTGAACAATTGATGGTTGTCTTCCCTGCAATATCATTTTCTATATAATTAGATATATCATGATATAATTTTTATCAACTCCTTAGATTAAAATATCTCTACGTATTCTAAGCCTTGTGTCCTACACATAGGAAGTATATTATTATATAACTCTTTTACTATTATATTTCTATCTATAATTACTTTTCTACATCTATACCCTCTACGATCCATATGAGGAGCTATCCAAAAATATGATTTACCATTATTTAATTCTAACAATTTTTCATGACTGCTTAAACGGAATGTTTTAATATCTTTTTCATCCAAACTATTATATATTTCTTTCAATTTTGCTTCAGCTTTATTAGCATTATTCGTTATTATTCCATATGTAACTTGTATATTATTTAAACCACACATTTCGCCACAATCTCTATCGAAAGCATCTTTGATTATCATATCCATGATACAACTACTATCGTTTTCTACATATAAATTATAATTTTCACCGTCATCTGTCATTATGTAATTATTATATTGATTTAGTTTTTTATCGTAAAATTCTACAACCATATTCCCATCGTCTTTTCCTGTAGTCGATAAACTGCATTTATATTTTTTCAATAACTCAATTAATTCATCTCTAAATTTCAAAGCTTTTATATTGTTTTCACTAATATCAAAACTCATATTAACATTACTCCTTTTATTTATAAATTTATTTTTAATTTATTTTTTTACTTGTTTTTATATGTAAATTAATTTTTAATTTAATAATCTTAATTTTTCATCTTGAGTTATTACTATTACAAAACCTCACCTATTTTTTTAAATACTCTTTTTTTATATTATGTATTACCACTATGTTACTATTATGTAATCCTATTAAACTCTTATTAGGTAAATTTTCATCTATATTAAATGGTATTTTAATATTATAAGCATAATAACATTGATTTTTAAAGTTAAATCCACAGTTTACCGAATACCACAATTCAATAATATCTTCATTTAAAGTAGAATACGAAGTAACTAAACGAGTTAATAATTGATTAATATTAGAGCTTACATCTATTGAGTCACAGATTTCAGTAAAACACGATGGAGATAAATAAATATTATTTACATTATACTTGGTAATTAATTCGTTTAAGAAAGTAAAGCTCGTGCCACCACCCCAGCTAATTACTTCATCTTGGTTGATTTTAGATAATTGATGAAGGGCAAATGGTTGTACATTGTCTTTCGCTATAGATTGATTTGTATTAAATAATAAAAGTTTTTGAAAATCTGATAAACTCATATTAGATGTTAATGTAGAAACATCATTGATATTTTCAACGTTTAATTCAATCATTTTATAATTACGGATAATTTGTTGTTTTACTTGATTATCCATTGATCTTCTATATGTTAGCTCCTCTTTATCATCAAGAAAAACTTTATGTATTATACTCTCCTGTTGACTATTGCTATAATCTAATATTTCTATTTTAAATAATTTCATTATAATCCACCTTTCCTATCATCTTTTATAAAATAACTATCCTTATTTTCATCACAGTTGAATTCAGCCATGCTTATATATTTAAATCCTTGTTTAATTTCTTTATGTTTTGATCGTAGGCATTTATTTTTATTTTTACAGTTTTGAGTACAACACCAAGTCATATCATATATCATATATTCACCACTTTTCTTTATATTTTAATTTAAATTTAGTAACTTTAAAATAGACATTTTATGTAATTTGAAATGCGTATCAAGAAATTTTCTCATCTTTTTCTTTTAAATATGTATTAATTCTATTTTTACATACATTATAATACTCTTCATCAATTTCATATCCTATGTAATTTCTATTAGTTTCTAAACAGGCTATTGCAGTGCTACCACTCCCCATAAACGGATCTAAAACTATATCATTCTCATTACTACTAATTTGTAATAGCCATTTTAAACAATCCACATTCTTAATAGTTGGATGAAATATGCCATTCTTTTTTTGCCATGAAGAATTATATGTGGATTTAGGGTATTTATCTCCAAACCAACAACAATTAAATCTAGTCTTATATTCTTGTATTGGATTACCATTTCTCGCACAAGTTTTGCCTACTGGCTTATTATTTTTCATTAATTTTGTATTATTAAACACCTTTCTACCTTTTTGACAAAATATAATCCATTCGCAGTTGTTAGCATAACTTCCCTTTAGATCACCACATCCACCAATATGCCCCTTTTCTATAATTAAAACATTTTTTACTAAAAATCCAGCTTCCACTAAACTCTGATAATGATATGGGTATACATCAAACCTTGTAAAAAAATATGCATGAGAATTATTCTTTAATACCCTATAACACTCATCACTAAATTTTTTATAATCGATACCTTCATCACCTACAATCTTTTTATGCTTACAAAGTGTATAATTGTTTTGGTATTTAATTCCATATGGTGGATCTGTAATTATAATATCAATACTTTCACTATTTATATGTTTTATACCCAACAAATAATCTTTATTCTCTATAATATTGCAATAACTCCTCATTAATTTCCACCTCCTGATTATCTTCATCTACCCATTGTAAAAAACCTTCCTTATTACAAACGGGGCAACTATCATTTCCTCTCTGTATATATGATTTAGAATCACACCAATTACATTTAACGTAATCTGCAAACATACATTTAACCTCTCCTCTGATTTAATTTATTCTTTAATTTAATTTCAAACCCTATAAAATGAGTTTTTTATTTTATTCTAAGTCTTACTTCTTATGCTTTATCGCAAATCCAAGCATTTGATAAAGCATAAGAAGTATTCCTATATAGTATTGTTACAATTTTTATCCCATAAATTTGAAATAGGATATTTATTAAACTGGTCTTTCTCTTTTTTAGATAATTTATTGAAATAATCATTGACTTCTTGAAAATTATCCAATAGAATATTAATCGCCATTAAATTTACACTATCTTTTGTATTAAATTTTATTTTATAAAGATCCTCTATTTCATTTGAATTAAATTTCCTTTCTCTCTTAATAATTTGAAATTTATTTAACTTTAAAAATAATGATTCAGACTCTTTATGCTCTTTTAAAAGTAGTTCTGTAATTTCTGTCGCTACTTCTAAAAGTTTTATATTTTTTTCTTCTTGCTCATCATAAGCTCTTAATATTTCAAGCACCAACTCATTATATAAATTATTTTGTGTTTCTGCTTTAGGCATTTTAATATATGAGTCAATTATATTTTTATAGTTTATATTAGACGTTATAAGAAAATCTTCTTTTTTTAGCTGAGTGTATAAGCTGACCGTATGCACTTGATTGTCATTGTCTATTAAATTTAATCTACGTGTGTCACTACCGAAAAAATTCATTAATTTATATTTATCATTTCCTTCAACAGCAAATAGTAGTTTTACACTTAAATTTCCTATATTTAAATTACCCATAATTATACCTGCATCAATAGATTTTTTATTGTTATATATGTTTGTAGTCTCAATATCCATATATACACTTTCATTACGAACAAATGACTTAATTAAGCATATAATTTTACAGTTATCTTCTTCAGAAAGATTGTCCATTTCTAAATCTTCATTTATACCTAATTTATCTACTAATACACTTCTGATTGTTTCAAGCCTATTCAACTCTTTTTTTATATCCTCTATATTTTCAGAACAACTCTTCGGTATTACATTAGGTAACTCAACTCCACTAATTTGTATTTTATTATTGCTTAATAATTCAATAAAGAATTTAATACCTTGTATTCTTTGCGTTAACGTTCCTTTAATATCATAATGAATTTTGCCTGTGCTAATATTAAATTGAAATCTATTGCCGATGACTATTATATACTCATTCGATTTTGTTATTACATCATAATCTTCATAAAAGACCTCGCCGTCTGCCATAACATTAGAAGATACTTTATTAATAATTTGCTGAATTTCTATTTTATCTATAGGAGTGTAGACATTAAGTCCCTCAGATTTTTTGTAAAGGTATGTACCGTACTCTGAAGAATCCTTAATCACCTTTTGAAAATTCTTAGAACAATTAAAACAAAGATTATCAGTGCTGAGTCCTAAATTCTTCATATCATTTAAAGATAAAATTCTATTATCTACTATTCCTCCTGAAATTTTTTTATTAGATATGAAATTATTACAAATTGCAACCACACTTTTCTGATTCTTCTTAGGAAACTCTTTTAATCGAATAGATTTTTTTTGTTGATCTGTTTTAATAGTTTTTATTATTCTATACAAATCAAAAGGTTGTAGTGAGCTATAGTATATTTTACTTTCATTATAATTTTTCATATAAACAACAAATAACATTACCCCTTCATCTTTGTAATTTTTTAAATCACTAACGTCAAATGGATAGGATATTTCTGTATTATTTAGATTATCATTTTTAACGCCTTTCACTTGAATTGGTACTTTACCATATAAATTATCTTTATTTTCAATATTTGACTTATATACGTATATTTCACCATCCCAAGATGGAGTTTTATCATTAATGCTAATATATGGTACTAAATAATCATTTCTAGTTAAGTAATCTTCCAATGTATTTATAGATCTCATTTCTATTTTTCCTGAATTCCATTTCATATTTTCACTTCCTTTACTAATATAATATTACAAATTTCCATATGTTTCTACCTTGTATTTGTTTATCATCAAAAACACTACAACTATTTTCTTTATATAGATTGTTTACATTCTCATTATATTTGTATTAATCTTCATTAGTTAAATGTTCCATATATTTTAACTGTATGTTATTACTGTCATTGATATATTCCTTTAACAATTGTAAAAATGCCACTTTATCATATAATATAGGAAATTCACTATGTATCTTGTTTAATGTTGCTTGTGTTTTATCGTCTACTCCACAATCACAAAAAGTAAAGTAGGGATCATTACTCATTAAATATCTATCTCTGTTTTCTATAGACTGTTGCATTTCTTGTATTTCTTCATCTAACCTGTCATGAATATAATTTATTACATCTTCTTTTGATACATCTATGTAATCTTCATTTTTATATAACGTACCATAGCTCCTAAATACTTCACATGAATCACCTGATATACTATCAGAAACAAAATAAAGTTTGTTTTTTTCTAAGTCATGATAATCATTTTCCCCTATATATTTTATTAATTTGTTCATATTTACTCCCTCTCTCTGTTATGGTTTATTTTTAATTCAATTTAATTCACTATAAAAGATATGTTTTATAACTTTATTCTTTATCGAACTTGTAATTTTTTACCACTTCTATACCTGCAAATATATGCACATCTTCATAACATTTTGCATAATGTTCTCTTCTATCTAAAGCAAATTGTACATCTTCTGAATCTATAGCTTCTAATATTATAGGGAAAACACCTTCCATAGAACAAACCATATCCACCGTTTTATGCGTCATATTTTAATTTCACTCCCTTTTATTTGCTCTGTTATAGATTTATTGTTTTTTAATCCACAAATACATTATTTTTAACACACCTTTAAATCCAACATCTTCTTATCTTAGTATTGCTACCACTTCCCACCCTCTTACTACATCATTGGCTTCTATGTACTTACATTGATTATCTTGAGGTGATATTTGACTAATCATTACTAATCGTTGTTTGATATCGAAAAACCCATGCGTATTCCTTACCTGTTCTAATCCATTGTCGTCTCTTCCATCAATTACTACTACGCTATAATTTTTAATTTTTTCTAAAGCCCTATAATTCTTATAATTTCCACACATAAATTAACACTCTCCTATCATTCTTTTTAAATCCCATATTACATCCCTATAAGTATTGATCCTAGTTTCTAAATATTCATTACTCGACACACTTATAAGATTATCTTCTAGCATTTCTTTACAAGTCTTCATTTGTACTTTGTCTGAATACTCTGCACAAGCTGAAGCTTGGCAGTTACCTTGCCACTTCTTTATGTAGCAATTAATTTTTCTATCTCTTTTGATTCTACTATCATATTCTCCTCCCACAATTACTATTATATTCCTATTAGCTTAAAATTGCAATACTTTTATTTTAATTAATTTGTATTTATACTAAAATAGATTACAACCTTGTTCTCTAAATCTTATTACTTGGTTTTTGTATTCTTCACTTGTCCAACCTTCCTTTAAACACATACATTTTTTACATAAATATTGTCTATTATCATCTGTACCTTGAAAACTACCATTTCTTTTTAAAAACATTGCAATTTCGTCAGGGTTTAAGAGCTTACCACAACTACATTTATGTTGAAAATATCTTCTAGCCAACTCCTCTGATATACCTTTTATTTCAGCTAATTTTTGTACTCTTTCAGGTGTAGGTTTTAATCTGGTTAATTCATATTCTTTGCTCATTCCTTGCTTCCACTTGCCTCCATTGATCCATTCTTCTTTAGTCCATTTTAACCTTCTTTCCACTCCCCACACTTCATAATTTTTCTCTAACATCTTAGTCCATCGAGTCCATAAGAATGGATAATATTTTTTAATCAATAAATCATTATAATCACTACTATAGGGGCATAAAAGGCATCCTGTGCGATTAAATCCTAAATAATACATGTGATTGATTTTGATTTTATTATGTATAATATATAACCATATATCTTCATCTCTCCAATTTACAATAGGTAAAAATCTGTGCCAATGGTCAGGTACATTTAGATTTTTATTGGACTTATTGATTGCTTCGTTTAAATCCCAATCATAGTTAGAACGTTTTGTCGACTCATATTTTCTCATACCTACAAAGCTAATATATTCTTGTTTTTTATCTAATATTTTTTTAACCCTTCCTTCTTTATATGTAGAACAACAATTACGCACTGTAACCGAAGGTAAGAAATAATTTTTATCTTCTTTGAGCCATTTATACCAACCTTTTTCTGGTGTATGTATATCTTTTATTTCTATCTTTAAATCCCGTAATATATGTCTATATGTATCTGGTGTATCATTTGTTGTATTATATACATCTATACTATAATTATTTCTTAATACCTTAGCTTTAGGAAAAACATAATTTCTAAGTATATAATACATGACATCGCTATCTTTACCTCCACTTATACCAACTCTAATTGGCACATTGGGATGATTTAGTATATACTCGGTAGTATTGTGAATACTCTCTTCTTCTAATTGATGTATATACTCCTTATGTAATTCGTACTCTTCATCTAAAGTGTTGTTGTGTATAATTTTAAATTTATTGTTTTTAATTTCCATTGTAACGCTATTTTCATCAAAGTTAACTATTCTATTTTTTACAACACTAACTTTCTCTCCGTCTACTTTAAACCTTAAAATTGCAGGTTTATTATTTGGATTTATATATATTGAACTACCATCTCTCCAACAATTATTAGGTAGTTCAACTCCTAAAATTTCTTGTAAAAATACTTTTTCTTCATTAAATATCGGTTTCACGTACATTCTCCTATTCAATCTGTATTGCCTATTGATTGAATAGGGAAAGCTATATTCCTAAACACACTCCAATTCCATTTATATAGAATTAGCAGTCTAGTCAAGTTTTAAAACTTAGGGTATACTTTTTACGGTTTTAACCCACTTATCCTTTTTGCATTAAATTACATATGGCTAATATATAACTTAACTATACCAACCTCAGCACGAGGATTAGAAGTCGTGAAACTCTATATATTAATTTATTAATAACTTACTAGATCCTAAGTAAAACATATTAAGAATCTGAACGTTTAATAATGATTTACTTGGATGTTGTTTATTCCAATTATTTATATGGTCAATAAATTTAAATTTAACATCTTCTTTGTGTTCGTCTTTTTTAACTATCATTAATTTTTCCTTTGATTTTTTATTTCCCCTATTTGTTTTGTATGTAAAATTAATCTTCCAATAATCAAAAGAAATATCGTCAATAAGTATTTTTCGTGGATGTATTTTTAATATTTCTTCTTTAGGATTTGAAAATTTACCTTCATAAAGATCTGCAAAGAAATCAAATTTAGAATCATCTATAATATCTTGGAATTTCACCTTTCCCACCTCCTTTATAATTATTTTTATTTTAATTATATTTTACAATCTGATTAACCTATCTTATTCCTAATTTCTTCTTTATATTTTTCCACGTTCTCATTACTTCTTTATATGTATCTTGCATACTTCCTCTATCGTAATCTATTGAAATACTATCTCCATAAACACACTTATTGTTTTTTTCGTTCTCCCTAGTCCAAGGACAACCAACAGAAGATGTATTGTAGTAGCTTAATTGATCCTGTAACTTATTTATAATGTCATCACACATATTTTCTGCTTGATCTTCTGTATTTGCTATAACTTCTATATCGTAATATCCATAACTATTATAATGTTTACCTCTTGTTAATCTTGCTGATATATTCATGTATCTTACCCCCTTATACGTAATATTTAACTATATATACATTATATCATATACGAAATATTATTCAATACATATTTTAATTAATTTGTATTTAATTTTATAAATCACCAATCCTCCATAGTTTTCTCAAATAATCTCTATATTTAGTATCAACATTAAATTTATATCTCTCAAAACTTCCGATCCCCTTATTATTGCATATGTATACTATCTCATTATTCTTAACTTTTATAGCCATATTGCCATACCTATAGACTTCCACACCTTCTCTATCATCAGGCATTTTAACACCTGATAAAGCATTACTACTTAATTTCTTCATAACTTCTTTATATGTACAATTCTCATTTCCTTTAACATTATATATATAATATTTATAAACCCCATATCTCAAATTGTACCAAGTTTCTTTTTTATTGTATTTTGATTCTCCTCTATAATTTAATTCTCTTGCTAATTTACATTTTATCTTCCACTTAAAATTATCTAAATAATTTAATCCTATCATAGCTAATCCTCCATATTTTTTAATTTAATACTTACATAAAACTTGAATTTTAATTATAGGGGGAAATATTAATATTCCCCTATAACTTATTGTTGTATCATTTCCAAAAATTCTTCTTCTGTAATAATAGGAATATTTAAATCTTTGGCTTTTTTATTTTTACTTGAAGCCGACTCTGAATCATTATTTATAAGGTAGTTTGTTTTCTTTGAAACTGATCCTGTTACCTTACCACCCATTTCTTCAACTTTAGCTTTTACTTCATTTCTATTTTTAAATATATGAACGTCACCTGTAATAACAAAAGTTTTTCCTTGCAACTTATTACTGTTATTTTCCTTAGCTTCTTCAAAATGAATATATTTTAATAATTTATTAACTAGATTTATACTATCTTGATTAATAATAAAATATTTATATATTTCGTTTCCTACTACGTCTCCTACTCCATCAATACTGTATATTTCTTCTAAATTACAATTCATTATTTTATCTATACTTTTAAATTTCTTAACTAATAGCTTAGCAGCTCCTAATCCTACATTTTGTATACCTAATGCAAATATAAAATTCTCTAATTTACAGTGCTTAGATTTTTCAATTGCTTCTATCATGTTGTTATAAGATTTAAGACCAAATCCGTCTATATTAATAATTTCTTCTTTGTACTGTTCAAGATCATATATATTATCTATATCTTTTAAATATCCTAAATTTACGAATTTTTCTATCGTTTTTTCTGATAAGCCATCTATATTCATAGCATTTCTACTAGAATAATGAGTAATTCTTGATATGTGCTTAGCTGAACATTCGAGATTGGTACATATTAATACTCTTGCAGTCTTCAATAACTTTTCTTCTGTTTTACCTCCACATACAGGACATTCTGTTGGAATTACTTCGGCATTACTCATAGTATTATTGCTCATAACCTTTGGAATAACCTGATTTGCTTTTATAACCTTTATTGTATCTCCTTGCCCTAGTTTTAAATCTTGAAAATAATCTAAATTATGCAATGTAGCACGTTCTACCACACTTCCTTCGATTTCAACAGGCTCAAATTTTGCAACTGGATTAATCATTCCTGTACGTGATACTTGCCATTCTGTAGTTATATATTTGGTTTCATACTCTTCATCATAAAATTTATAAGCTATACTATGTAATGGATGATGAAGAGTATCTCCTAATGAATTAGCATATTTTATATCATTATAAGTAAATACAAGTCCGTCAATAGGAAATCCTCTCTCATAGGCTGACTTTTGCATATTTGATATTATTCCTTCTAAATCTTGTTTTTGATCGTATTTAGTATATTCTATAATTTCAAATCCTAATTGATTTAAGAATTTAAACTGATCCTCTTTTGTTTTAAAATCAACATTTTCACACTCTAATAAATTAAACGCATAAAATCTAACATTTCTATTACTGCATATTTTAGAATCTAATTGTCTAACGCTTCCTGAAACTAAATTTCTTGAATTCGAATATTTATCTGCTTCATCTAACTTTGAGTTGATTGATTCAAAATCTCTATCCAGTATTACAGACTCTCCAGATAATTTCAAATACCCTTTAAAATCTATTTGTAAAGGAATATTTTTAAATGTCTTAACATTATGTGTAATGTCCTCTCCAACAGTCCCATTGCCCCTTGTGCTTCCTTGGATTAATTCGCCATTCTCATATATCAATTCACAAGTCAACCCATCACCCTTGTCCATTATTATTATTGTTTTTTCACCTATGAACTTCTCTAAGTTATTTATAAATTTGGTTTTTTCTAGTGATTTTAGTGGTATATTATGTACAACTTTATCTAATTTACTTTTTACTTCATATCCTACTTTTTGAGTAGGAGAATTACTGAATACTACTCCAGTTTCTTGTTCTAATTGTTTTAATTCATCAAATTTATCGTCCCATTCTTTATCTGTCATTACAGTTTTATCGCTGTTATAATATTTATTACTAGCGTCATTCAATTCTTTTATTAACTTTTTTACTCTTTGAATTTGATTTTTCATATTGACACCCTTTCTTAATTTAATTTATTTATATAATTATATAATATCTTAGCGCAGTTAACAAACATTTTTATTAGGCTTTGATAATAATGCTAAAACATTACGTGTATAACCCTTTTCATATTCTTTGTAAATATCCTTGATTGTCCAATTGTTGAGTTGCATTATATGTAGTATTCTATTTACAGTTAAATTTGTTTTATGTATTAAATCCAATCTCTCAAAATTTGATTTTAATTTGTCCATATCTTTATTATTAAAATTTTCTTCAAATTCTCTTAACTGTAATTCATTTTCTAGTTTTCTCTTTCTTAACACCATATTCCTATAATCAGATAATGTCGTACTTGTACCATTCAATTTATTATTCATTATTTCGAATTCTATTTCTCTTTCTTTAACTCCATTTATTATTAATTCTTTGCTTAATATTTTTCCCATGCTAAAACCTCCAATATTTTAATTTATTTTCAATGGTTGGCTTTTAATATGGGTTAAACAGCTTTGTTGCCTTTAACCCATATTTATTATTCAGATTTTTCTTTTTTAATAGAATCCCACAATCTTTTTAATGAGTGATATGTTCTCTTATTACGAGATGCTATTACGTCCTTAAAATCTTGTACAACGAGTTTACCTTTTTTAGCTTCTATTTTTTCTAATTGTTCTATCATTCCACTTTGTTCTAGTGTTGTTGTGTTTAATTTTTTAACAAAATATAAATTTTCATCGCCTTCAAAATAGTCTGTAGCATAATAAATTCTATTTGTAATTGTAGATACTGAAACAGGTGTATTTTCCTCTTCTTCATTAATATTCTTTAATTTACGTGAAGATTTTCTTACTACATAGTCATTTTGTACTACATAATGAGGCGCAGGATTTTTACCAATCTTGCCTGTTTTAATAGCCATATCTTTTTTTGGATCAGTAAACAACTTACTTTCTGGCATAATCATCACAGTTTCTTCAATAGCATCTTTTATATATTCCATAGTTCTTGGATGTACATTAGTTAATATTCTCTCAGGCTTATGAATGATTTCACCTGTACGTGGATTAATTTCATCATAAGCACGTATTGTAATACTATTGTTGTCAAAATCTACATCTTCAACTTTTAAGTTTCTCATTTCACATTTTTCTTTCCCAACTATACCTTCAAAGAATAATATGAAGATTACTGCTATCTGAGAACTTTCCATAATGTCACAAATATTATATAGCTGTTCTCTAGTGATATATTTATATTTATCTAAATTTCTTACTACATAATCTTTCAAATTAGCAATAGTGTCGCAGAAATTTATTGCATTAGATCTAATACCCATACTAATACAAAAATCAATATACTTTTTAATATGAGTGAGCCTTACTGCTAAACTTCCTTCTGAAGTTGCCTTAAATGACTTTAATAAACTTTCTATTTCATACTTATTAAAATTATAGATATCCTTATCTAAATCTTTTTCCATATAAAAATTAGTCAAATAGAAAGTTCTTTTTATATTTAGTTTAGTCTGTTCATTATCATAGTAGTAGTCTATGAATCGATTTTTTACATCTTCATTGTACATTTCTTCTGTAACAACGAATCTTCTTTTATATTCTTTTACATTAGCCATCTATAGCCACCTCTCTTTCTGCTAAAGATTTTTGTAATTTATTAGATATAATCTTATAATCATTTGGCTTCAATATTTTTTTA
This sequence comes from Clostridium botulinum, assembly GCF_017100085.1. Taxonomy (NCBI): domain Bacteria; kingdom Bacillati; phylum Bacillota; class Clostridia; order Eubacteriales; family Clostridiaceae; genus Clostridium; species Clostridium botulinum. The sequence goes on along the minus strand of NZ_CP063966.1, from coordinate 38,690 downwards.
TTTCCAGAAACACTTTCTATTTCTTCAATACTTAATTTCTCGAAAATATCAAATGCTTTATCTTCCCAATCTTTAAACTTATATAACTTTTTAGCTATATCACAAAATGCAATAAATGTATTTTTTCTATAAAATAATTCCTTAGGTTGCAAATTGCTTTTATTAAAATAGTCTTTATAACAATCTATAGCCACATCAAAGAATTTACTTAAATAGCTTCTAATCTCTCTATATTCTTTTCTTCCATCTATATCAAAATAATTATTTATAGCAGAACCAAGTGTTAAAACATCAGTGTATTGACAATGCTTAGTTAGTTCTATTAAATCATTAGCTACTTTGCCCTTTAATTCTTTGCTTAATGTTTTTAGTTCTTTTGCCATAGCAACACCTTTATTATCAGGATCACGTCTTTGTAAAGAATTTTCATCAATCTTAGTTCCTGAATTTTCTTGGATGATATGGTGTATAGCCTGTTCTTCGTTAAACACAAAGACATTTAGCATATTATATTTATCTGTATTAGGATATTCTTCTACGTATATTTCTTGAGCAGATGTTCTGTGCTGACCATCTAGTAAATCAACGTAAGAATGTTGTCTACCATCAACTTTGATTTTTAACCAACCAAAATCACCAACATTCATACCACCATCATCAAACTGGGGATCGTCTCCTTCATTATCTCTAATATTTAAAGTTAGCATATTAGGATTAAATCTATCATTTTTTAAATCATTATAAATTTTATTTACATTTTCTTGATGTATAGTGATGAATTCATTGATTTGCCCTTTAACCATTTTTTTAGTCGTTTCTCTTTGTGTATTAGGATTATATATTATTAATCCTCTTTTATAATAATCTACATATTCTACCATAGATATATATGGACATACATAATGATTTTCTGCATTTTTTCTTACATATAATTTTATTATGTTATTTTCTTTAGATACTTCTTTCTTATATAAATTAATTGAGTTAATCTCTGTTTCTGTGTAAAAGTTTTCTGGATTTAACTTTTCAAGATTAGGAATGATTAATATTTTGTTTTTAGAATATTTTGTCCCAACTTCATAAATCGCTTTTAAGAAACTACCTAACTCATCTACCTCTTCTAATTTATACGTTGGGGTAATTCCTCCAAATAAGCCACTTATTGTTCCTATAGTTATATTTTTATCTTCTAATTGTTCTGCTACATCATATACCATCTTAGGATATAATGCATACATTTTAGGTAATTCTTGTTCTAATAATTTATCTATTTCATTTTTGTTTTTACCTAACTCATCTCTACTTTTAATTTTCATCTTTATTCTCCTCCATTACATATTATCTATTTTAATCCCTTTAAGATATAATTCATTTTTTATTTTGAATATGTAACTTCTTTTATACCCTCATATTGTTTTTCTTTTCTATACATATTATACCACAAATAGATTAAAAAATAAACATGTTAAGTGAAATTAAAATGAAAGTTTTATATTATTTTTTTAATTCTACTTTATATTAATAATTTACACATTATAAGCCTTTAATTCTACACTTTCTTCACTTCCTACATCTAATTTTTATCTAGGTAGTTATTCTAATCCAACATATTCTATATTAAATTAGAATAACTACCTAGATTTCATACAAAAATATTATATTCTGTCTATACGAGGGGTGTATATTTTTCTCCACTTCACTCATTTTTGCTTCCCCCATTTATTAAATTTATCCTCTTTCGTTGTGTTCTACTTTACATCTTATACCTAATACCCCATAGCAACCATATTATTCATTATTGTAGGATCAAATTTAAATCTATCTTTTATATTGTTATATTTATTAATTACTTCATAATATCTAACATTATAATCTTCACAGTATTCTTTTAATTCACCGTAAAGATACATGTATAGTTCAGCATCTAAATCTTTAGCCTTATTTATCATTTCTATTTTATCAAACGCTTTTTTAAAACTGAATCTTTCTGTATTAAAATTCCTTACATTATCTCTCTTAACACATCTTAGATTTTTACCTTGTTGAACTTCTAGTCCTTTTTCAACTCTCTCCATTAATTTATCATTGGCTCTACCTAATTTGTCTATTAATTTACTTTTATCTATTGTCATCATTTGTTCTGATAAAACAATACTTCTCTTAGTTAATCCACAATCTCTTAAATCCTCATATGTAGTAATTTCGGTATGCTGTGGGTATACTTTATTTATTTTACTACTTATAGGTAAAATATTTACAATATTAGCATGTTTGTTATTACCTTCACCTGAAATTATTATACATGGTCTTAAACCTGTTTGTATATTGCTTCCGAAAACCTCTTTAGCTTCTTGTGGAATCTCAACCATCCATACATCTCCTCTTCTTACTTCCATTCTTCTCTGAATTTCTTTTAACGCTTCCATACCTCTTAACATTTTAACATTCACTCCCCTTAATTATTAACTTAATTTTACCATTTATTTTTAATCTTGTCGACACATATTTTTAATTTATTTTTATTTTGTTATTGATATGTGTTTTCATCTCTTAACTTGTTTTAAGTATAACAAATAGAAGTGTGAATGTCAACACTTATTTTGAAATAATTTAATTAATTTTTATATAAATATATTTTTATAATCCACTAGCAACAAAATCTGAATGCTCTGCACAAGCTAAAGCTTGGCAGTTACCTTGCCATCAGCTATGTACCTTTAGGGTAATTAACAAATATTAAAGGAAGAGCTTATTTGAAAATCATTAATTTCTTATTTACTATTATATTTCGTTAATTTTTGAAATTTAATATGTTTTTAATTTGTTTTAATTAAAATAAAATATAGATTTTATACACTTTTCAGAATCACTATTATTATAAAAATAGTGATCCTTTATATTTTTTTAAATTAAATTTGCTTTTAAATACTATATAATCTTCATCAGTGTCTTCCATGTATTCATATCCGTCCTCAACTATGTATAGACTATTATTTATAATATCACTATAGATTTGAGGGTACTTATCATCATATATATTGAAATTGTAAGTAAATAAGTTCATATTCTTCTTCAACTTAGATTCTTTAATCATTCTTTCTGCATATGATGTTATTGACTTTAATTTTTTGTATTCTTCTAATATATCAGCACTATTTATAATTTTTCCCTCTTTAGTTTTATACTTATAAATTAAATACAATTGAACAGATTTGTTTTCTATAAGCTTCATACTTTCAGATATAGCCTTAAATTTTATGTTAACTAAATTATCATTAAATTCATTTAAATTATTATTACCTTGTTTTTGTGATTCGTCTTTTAAATGATTAATACATTTTAAATAATATTGTGTGAAATCTTTGTTAGTTAAACATTGTTGGATATCTTCATTTTTAAGATCATATGTTACTCTAAAATCACCTCTATACGTATTTTTAGTCTTATCCATATTAAAGAAGTAAGCATATCCTTTATCTTTACCATTTCTATTTATTCTTCCTAAAAATTGCTCCTCGCTTTCAAGTATGGATATATCTTTTAATCCAACTTCCATATCTATATCTACTCCTGCCTCAATTACTTGAGTTGATATAACTACCACGTTCTTATTTTTAAAATCTCCTTTATCATCTTTTTCATTTAATTTATTAATTACATATTTTCTATACAATTGATTATCTTGATTTGTTAATTCAAATACCAAAAAATCATCATTATATTTACTTTTAATTCTATCATACATTTCATCTGCTGAATTAACAGTTATAAATTCAACCAATATCCTGTTTCCTTTTGTGTCATCTTTTATAATGTCATCTATTTTATTTTCCACATCATCTATAGTAATACTTTCATTTTCTAGCATACTAAAATCTATGCTAACTCTTTCTTTAAATATAGGATTATCATAATATCGTTTAGTATCATTTATTAACTTACACACGCTATCTCTTTTACATTCTTCTAAGAATAAATCTAATGTTGGTAATGTAGCTGACATTATTACAAATTTAACATTTAAAAACTCAGACAATATATTAAATATTTCTATCATCTTATTCCATAACAAATGATTATAACTTTGAATCTCATCTAGTATTATTACACTATTACAAATTTGACTAAAAGCCAAATTACCTCGTCTTCCATATCCAAATAATATGCTAAATAAATTTATATGAGATGTTAATGTAATCGGATATTGTAAAAATTGATATTTTAGCAAGTCATTATCATAATCTTCATCATTATTTTTTATTTCTTCTATAGAATTTATAGCTACAATATCTACATTTGTTTCAGAAAAATTATTGTATAAAACACCTTTAGTTTGCTCTATTAGTGTGTTAAAGGGAAACGTATAAATAATCTTATTTAAAGTCTTATTATTGCTTAACAATTGTAATGCTAGGTTTTGAGATATATTAGTCTTACCACTACCCGTACAAGCTTCCAAAAAATATATGTTTTTATCTAAATTATGTGTAAGATTTTCTTCGGTTTCTAAAAATATATCACACCTTGTTTTATTTATATTTGTATCTTCAAAATAATTATTGTCTTTTTTATAATTTGATATATTTTTATAAATATCTGTAGATTGATATTTATTATTACATTCCTTAATCAATTTTTCATCAAACAAACTTAATTCAACTTCATTATTCATAAAAAAATGATGTGTTGCAAAGCTATCACAAGCTACTAAAATACTATATACGAATTTATAAAACATATACTGTATTAAATTGTTTTCACTATATTGATAACTCCCAAATCCACTAAAATCAATATCTATAGAATCTTTATCATAATATTTAATAATTTTAGGATTATTATTGATTTTATCTTGTAATATCTTTAAATCTTCTATGTATCCTATTTTATCAAAGTTATATAGTCCAGTATGATGGCATTTTATTAAAAAGCTTAGTCTTAATAAAACATCTTTTATTAAAGTTTTTGTTTGATTATTTTGTCTTCTATTATTACTGAATGTATATTCTTTAATATTACTATATTCCATATCTATAAACAACAATGCAGATAATTCACCATGGTAATCATAATCTATATCTTTTTCATCTAATTTGTTATCCATTTTATTCTGTTGGAACCCCAGTCCAATCTTACCTATATCATGATAATATAGCATTCTTATAATTAGATCCGATATAAATTTTGAGGTTTCCTTAGACTGTTTATCTTCTTTTATTAGTATTTCATTTATCATTTTTGTTAATATTTTGGTATAATTATGTGTTTTATCTATTTTATTGTAATAATATTGGGTTAGCATAGAATGTTGGTATAAAGTTTCTTTTACTTCTTTATTTATATGTGCATATATATTATCTATTTTTAAATCAAACACCTTTAAAATCCTCCTTTCTTAATCTAAAACTTCGTTTAAGAACATATAATGTTATCTATTAATATACTAATCCTTGTGAATTAAAACTAAATATATTTAAAAATAAACTATATTATAAATTAATCTACATTTATTTCTATTTTAACATATACAAATTAAAGTTTAAACAAATATTGTTATCTATTAACACCACCTACATTTAAAAACAAATCTTGTTATTTATTAATTTTAGGGAAAGTATTCCTAGGGGAATATTTATTCGATTTAAAAACAAATCTTGTTATTTATTAATTTTCAAAAGGTTTTATATCACCATTTGATAAAAGATTTAAAAACAAATCTTGTTATTTATTAATTATATTAATGTAAATTAAAAATTTGGAGGTAAAATAATTTAAAAACAAATCTTGTTATTTATTAATACACTACATATAAAAAAGTTAATGCAAGTACTGTTTATTTAAAAACAAATCTTGTTATTTATTAATGTAAAACTATCTGATTCACATTTGAATTATTCAAATCATTTAAAAACAAATCTTGTTATTTATTAATTCAAGCTCTTTTAATATATTGGTGAGTAAGACTATCATTTAAAAACAAATCTTGTTATTTATTAATAAGATAAGATTAAAAAGTTGCTGGGGAATAAGGTATTTAAAAACAAATCTTGTTATTTATTAATTTCATTATATTTTTATTGATACAAATATTATAACAATTTAAAAACAAATCTTGTTATTTATTAATCATATTAGCACCTTCTTTAGCAATAATATAAATTGTATTTAAGAACAAATCTTGTTATTTATTAATTGAGATGGTGTTGCCTAATTGACTTTTTTTTATATATATTTAAAAACAAATCTTGTTATTTATTAATAAATGCAATTAATGCTCAAGATTTAACATCAATTGTATTTAAAAACAAATCTTGTTATTTATTAATAATTATAGAAAAATCCGGATTAAGTACTGTTTTTGAATTTAAAAACAAATCTTGTTATTTATTAATAGAGGGCTAACTCAATCCTTTACGTTTAATATTTGTATTTAAAAACAAATCTTGTTATTTATTAATTTGTTTATACAACTATAACCCATTAAATTATCTTGATTTAAAAACAAATCTTGTTATTTATTAATTGATTTTTATAAAAAACTAAATTAGAAAGTAAAGGAATTTAAAAACAAATCTTGTTATTTATTAATCATAGGATTAAAGCCATTTTTATCGTTTGTATTTTCTCTATAACCATTATATATCAACGGTTCATCTTATATTTTCCCAACCAAATTGAATTTTTTAAATAATTAATTCAAAAACTCTATCAAAGTATTGTATTATACGCCTTTAATTAATAATATATATTTATTTTAGTTGGGAAAATTCTATTATTATATATCTAAATTTATAAGAAATATAGAATATTATTGTTAATTTTATATATATTGTTCGTATTGTTTAATTCATATACCTCATGGTTTGTATGTACTAATGTATCATAATCATACAATCCTTTATCATCATATCCAATTGGCATAGTTTCTTTTAAAAAGTAAGATATCCTATCTTCACAATACTCTGGTTTGTTAGCCCCAATATCTTTAATGATACTGTAAGGAAATAGACTATTTATTTGTGCTATATCATCAGGAATATCTTTAATATCAATATTTTCTATAAATCTAATATTAGCTATATGTTCTTTTCTACCCAAATAAACATTATATACACTTTTAAATTCTTTAACATATTCATGTATTTTATCATACATAATATCTTTATCTTCGGCGATAACATATATATCCCAACTTACATCCTCAAGCCATTGTTCTCTAATATTTAAAGTAGTTGGATTATTTAAAGACTTATTTCCAAATTTCGTTGTATTATTATACACTTGTATGCTCTTGTTAAAATACGATTTATTTGGAACTATAGCTATCCTTAAATGTTTTAATGCATTATAGTACTTGTCCTTATCTAAACCTATAATTGCACCTAATAACCCCAATATACAAGGTTTGTGTATATTAGAATAACTAAAATTTATATGTTGATTAATGTCAGACTTTCTAAAAAAAGCAGTTTTACCACTTACATTGAATTTAAAACCTTTCATTAAAGCTCACCGTTGCCAAAAATCTATAAATATCTATAAATCTTGTTTAATTCCCTATTCAACCTGTTCCATTTTGCCTAAGCTACTTTGGTTTGTATAACAGTCCAAGGGCTTAAATTCCCATACAACGAATGGTACACATTAGCATTATCTTTTTAAGTGATACTATGCTAATTTATATCTTGAAAGATTAATACTTGCATTTAAATCCCTATCAATAGTAAGTCCACAATTACATTTATAAACCCTATCTGATAGTTTTAAATCTTTCTTAATAGTTCCACAACAACTACAAGTTTTACTTGATGGATACCACTTATCTGCCTCAACAAATTCTATTCCGTAGAATTCACATTTATATTGCATTTTAACTTTAAAATCATATAAACATTGTTCTGAAATAGCCTTTGATAAATGCTTATTTTTAAGCATACCTTTTATATTAAGTGTTTCCATAACAACTCTTGATGGTTTGGTTTTCACTATCTTATTCGTTGCTTGGTGAATATGATTACTTCTTATATTACATAATCTTCTATGAAGTAATCTAATTTTCTTTTCAAGTTTTATAATATTGTTAGTCTTTTTGTATTGACAACGGTTTTCACCACCTTTCTTTATTTTATTTATTTCATATTTACGACTAGCTTTTCTTTGTTTTCTCTTTAATACTTTTTTAAGCCTTTTAACTTCTTTACCTTTATTAATATTTTTAAAAGTCATACCATTTGAACATATTGCAAGGTCTTTAACTCCAACATCAATACCAATACTTTCGTCAGTTAAGTCTATTGTTGGATTTTCTTTTTCTATACCTACTGATAAGTACCAATACTTTCCGTCAAAACTTATCCTTGGATTAGTATATTTAATATTCATAGGTATTTGCTCTTTTGTTTTAATCCAACCTACTTTTTCAATATTAACTAATTTAGGTTTAACTTTTAACTTCACATTGTCATTATAAAATGATGGCTTAGACTTCTTCCTACTTTTAAAACGTGGTTTATCTGAAAGTCCTTTAAAGAAATTTTTGTAAGCATTACAACAATCTTTTACAGCTTGTTTTGCTACATTGTTTGATACTTCACTTAGCCATTTGTATTCCTCTATTTTCTTCATTAAAGTAATTTCTTTTCTTAAATCACCATCTTTAATAAACTTACCGCCATTTTTATAATTTTCTTGTTGCTTATTTAAAGTCCAATTATATATAAATCTTGCAGTACCAACGGATTTCCTTAGTTTATGTTCTTGACTTTCTGTTGGATATAATCTAACTTTCTTTGAAAGTATCATCTTGTATCACCTCACTTTCTAAATATATTATACAATAAAGTCATATGACTTGCAATGACCTTTTTAATGTTTTATAATTTATCTTGAGGTGATTATTATGGGAAATAAACAGTTAAAAACAAGAACCCCTATTGGTTCAGCTATTGATACTAAACTTTATAATAAACTTAAGGCTTATTCTAAAGAAACAGGAATACCTATATCGAAGTTATTAGATAAATCTATATCTTTATTTTTGGAATCTACTAAAAAATAGTAGGTTCTTTTATATTTTTATAGATTTATTTCAACTGTTATATCCCTCTTGTTATAATGTTAAATTTCTTAGCATTATTTATATCTCCTTCAAGAGTTAAATTAAATGAATTATAATAAATTTCTATGCTATCAATTTGATCCTTAACATTATCACTATTTAAAATTTCGGAAAGTTTTGTTATATCTATAATATTTTTAAATTCCTCTTTTCTAAAAGTTATATATTGATCTAAGTTAGGTAAATACAATAAACTATCCTTTTTTAATTCAATGAACATTGCAAACTCATTTTGACAATTTGTTTTAGTTCTTGTATTTAATGATGATACAGCAACTAAGCTTGCTTCTTTAAAATCTTCATATGCTTCCTGAGTATATTCTATATTTTCATCAATAGTTTTCCACTCATTCATTTGAGCAGGATTAACTGTAAATGAATACATATAATGTGCTTCATCTACGAAAGTATATGTTCCACTTGTTTTTTGTAACTTATCTTGAGATTTTTCATTACTATTTCTAAAAGGAGATAATATTTGAAAAGTTTCTACTTCTGTATCCTCATATTTATTTATACCAAGTCCAAATTGTACTACTCCTGTTAAACTTACAGATTTATCTCCTGCATAAGCTATACCAAAATTCATAACATCAACAACACCTAATAAATTATTTACAAATTTAATAGAATCTTCCGATTTAGCCTTTGCACCAAACATATCTTCATATTTTTCATTTATACTAAAATGTTGAATATCATTTTTTTTATTTTTAAACATTTTTGCAAAACTAAATACTGGTTTCCCTTGCATATTCCAAAAATTCCTATAAGCATATTTTAAACTTACATCTGTTGCTACATATTCCCCATCACTTTTTTGTCTAGGATAACCGTCCCATCCTTGATTAAAACTTCCGTTTTTGACTCCTACTCCTACTAATCCTATAACTCTATTATCCTTTTTCATTATTATTCCTCTCCTTTAACATCATTTTGACTTTTTTTGTTATCATCTTTGACATAAATCTCATTCATATTATCCATAATTGAAACCATTAGGATAGTCTGAGCATCTTCGCTTATCTTGTCATTTATTTCATAACTATTTACCATTTTAAAAACATTTTCAACTCTATAACTTCCAAAGGAGATTTCATTACAATATTTCTCCATTAACATTTTTATTTTTTCCTTAATAATCTTATTGCTCTTAACCTTAAAAAATGGTCTAGCTAATGCGTAAGTCTTATTTTCTGTTTTACTTTTACTTAAAAGAAATTTTATTAATTTACCTATGCAATAGTAATACTCCTCATCTGATTCTATCTCATTTATATTATCTTTATCATTTATTTTTCTTTTCATAGTTTCACTTAATTCTTTTAACTTCATAACTATACCCCCATCTTTATTATTTTCATAAAAATCTATAAATGAAATTCCAAAATTCATACCATCCATTATTCTAAAATACAAAGGATTTTTCTTTGTATCTTCCAACTCAAATAATTCCCTCATCAATCTATAAACTATTTTTCTCATTTGTCTATAGCTAAATTTTTCTCCATATTTAAAGTAACTCCATAATGGTTGTCTATATCTATATAAAATTGCTTTCATATTAGCAGTAAACTCACCTTGACTAACTTTTAAATTATTATTACTTATATATCTACCAATCATTTTTCCACTTAATAATCTTAAATTAAACTGCCATTCTAAATTATCTTTATCTTCTCTATTAGAGTTATTAAGTCTATTTATATCATTATATTGTTTTAGATCTTTATCCTTAGTTTTAACATGAGTTATATTTGTAACTGGACAATTTATAAATATATTACTCTTTGGAAATGGTATGTTATCATATTCAACTATCAATGCATTACCATTATCATTCTCATATCCAATTGCAAGATTGCTATTAACGTCATATTTTAAATCATTGAACCAATCTAATACATGTAATAAATATTCAAACAAATAATATGTGTGTATTGACTCATCTAAAGTTACTAAGTGGGGAGTTGTGTTATCCTTAGTTAAGTTTTGTAGGTATGGTTTATCTTCATTTAGTGTAAAATTATTATTATGTATTCCATATAAAATTCCATCTTGTAATTTGTTATATTTGTTTTTATTAAATGCTTTGCTTTTTAAATATAGCTGAAATTCCCTTTTATAACTTTCTATAGGATAGTCTAAATAAATTCTTATATCAGTAACCTTTTCTTTTTGTATAAAATCATTTACTGTTTCCATAATTTTATCTAAATTGCTTAATAGAAATTCCTTTATATTACTGATTAAGGATTTTCTCTCCTCACTTTCTATTAAGGCTAATTCATTTTTAAAATTCTTATTTAAAACCTTTTCTAGATTATCTTTTTTTAATTTTAAAGGTTTTAACATATCTTTATAAAATATTGGAAATTTATCATTTAAATTTCTTAAATAATCATTGATGATTTTAACTAGACATTCTTTAATGGTTAAATTGCACTTAGTAGACATACCTTTGATTTTATCTACTCTTCCAATATAGGAAAACATAGAAATACTTAAAAGTTTTTTCACGGTATCTCCACTGCTGAGCATTGTTTTATTAGAATCTAGCTGAATACTATATGGTTCTCGTGCCTTGAAGAAGTTGTACAAATCAATATTATCTATATTATCGTTATCCTTATTTAAATAACAATCAAATGTATTATTCTCTATATTTATCTTCATATATAAAGCTTTTGAAAGATTGAAGTTAAGCTCTATTTCCCTTTGCAATTCCTTAGTAGATTTATTGATTACATTATTTATATCTTTAATCACCTTTCCATCACTTCCTTATAGTAATTTCCCTGACAGAATCCACAGCCAATGGAACTACTCTTTTCTAATAATCCTGTTGCAAGTGTTATAAATGCTATATCCTGTGCTAATTTACTATTTTCAATTTTAATTAAAAACTTATTTGCCATAACATTTGCTTTTTTGTATTTAATAAGTATTGGATATTCATTAAGAACTTGAATATCTGATACAACTGATATATTTTCTATATTATTTCCTGTAAAAAAGTTATACTTTTTTATCATATTCTTTTCTATTCTATCAACTAATACCTTATTACTACATCCATTTACCCAATACTTGCTACTAGACTTAATCTTTTTAAGCTTTTCTGGAACTTCATCCTCTTTTAATGTAAGAACACTAGGCGTATAAGTATATAACGATTCCATATATTTTTGATGCCATGTTGTTAATGTTGTATTAACACTAGCCATTTCATCATTATTAATATTTTTAATTGCATTTTGTATTCTCTTTAATATATCTAAATTAATACTTCTAATGCTAAATTGATATATATTATTCTGTTTATACATCCCATCTTTTTCAAATGGCGTTAATGTGTTAAATACATACCCTTTTAAGCCTTTGGCATTATGAAGCTTTTCTAATTTTTCATCTCTTAACATACAATAATTAATTAAACTTCCTAAATACTCTGGGACACCTTTGTAATGCATATTTTGTTTTAAATAACTTTGAATAATTAGCTCATAATATTCCATAAAATTCCCCCCTACATTTTTTATTTTATTCCTTTTTTTATATTTTGTCAATATTTAGTTTAAATTCTACATTGTACTATAAAATATAATTTAATCTAAACCAATTCCCACTTACCAACCTCTAAATAATCCTCAATATCCCAACCTTCATACCAAACTAAATACTTTTTAAACTTAACTATTCCCTCTTTAACTCTCAACGTATTAGTATTAAATGTATCATCAAATACTTCACTATTGCTAAGATCATAGACACTTGCTACTTCATATCCTAAAATCTTATCTTTGTGATTTCTTATTATCTCTAAACTATCTGTATATGTAACTACATTATGTAATTTACCTTTCTTGTCTTTGTATTTCCCCTGAATTATTAGATAAATTGTTTTAACTTCCATAACTAAAACCTCCTATTTATTTTTGAATTTGTTGGTTTCATTCACCTTATGAATATATAATACTACTCTTATAGTAGTATGTCAACTATAAGAGTAGTATTATTTCATTTCTGTTTGAATAAACAACTTTCATGGTTTATAATATACATATAAGGAGGATTAATATGTTGAAATTGAAAATCAAAGTATCTGATTTATTGGGTAAATATAAAAAGAATCAAAAATGGCTATGTGATGTTACAGGAATTCGACCTGCCACAGTACAAAATTATTATTATGAAACAATTAAGAGAATAAATGTAAATGATATAGAAAGTATATATAGGGCGTTTTATGAATTAGATAGTACTATTACTATTCAAGATCTGCTTGATTTTAATTAACAACCAATCTATTTTTACGCATAACAAAAATAACTACCTTACTATGAAGTAGTTATTTATATATAAATACAGTAATCTTTAACTTTGCGGTTTAAAAACATATAATGTTATTTATTAATAGGAACTCCAAAAAAAGATACTGAACAAAACAAAAATTTAAAAACATCTTATGTTATTTATTAATGTAAGTGCAATAAATATGTCTAATAGCAAAATAGGTAATTTAAAAACATCTTATGTTATTTATTAATGGAAAGGGTTAAGAAGAGTTAAACTTTCTTGTTCAACATTTAAAAACATCTTATGTTATTTATTAATCATTAACAGAATTTAAAAAGTTGGTTGCTGATTAATTTAAAAACATCTTATGTTATTTATTAATGAATGATAGTAAACAAATGTTTGAAAATTTAAGAAATTTAAAAACATCTTATGTTATTTATTAATTAATTAAGGAATGTCTGTGTAATGCAAAAACTATTTTATTTAAAAACATCTTATGTTATTTATTAATACTCTTTAGCAAATTTAATAAAGTTGCTTAGTATTTATTTAAAAACATCTTATGTTATTTATTAATGACTTTGGTTGGGCATGTCTATATAACAAAGAAACATTTAAAAACATCTTATGTTATTTATTAATAAATCAAAACTGATGAACATGTTTTTACATGCGGTAATTTAAAAACATCTTATGTTATTTATTAATGGCTTCCATGCTCTGTGAAGATATTGTATATTTTAAATTTAAAAACATCTTATGTTATTTATTAATTATCCTTTTTAGATAAAATACTATTAATCATAATGATTTAAAAACATCTTATGTTATTTATTAATTCATCTAACACTTTATTTACATATTCTCTGCAAGATTTAAAAACATCTTATGTTATTTATTAATTCTTGTTTAAAAGCTCCTTGTGAGCTTTTGTTACTCATTTAAAAACATCTTATGTTATTTATTAATGAATATTAGCGGTGTACTTTAGCCAATACTTAAATAAATTTAAAAACATCTTATGTTATTTATTAATTTCACTTGCTTCATTATCTGTATTATCAAAGAAGTTATTTAAAAACATCTTATGTTATTTATTAATTATGTTATTGGTTCATAATCATAATTCATAATAAATATTTAAAAACATCTTATGTTATTTATTAATCATAGTATTTATGCCATTCTTATTGTTCATATTTATATGATAACCCTTATATACCAATATTTCAACTAGAATTTTCCCAATAAATATTAATAAATATTTTTATATTATTCAAACCTTACGTGAACCCTTATATAGTCTATATCCCACCAACTTTTCTATATAAAATCGGTTGGGAAAAGATCATTTACTTTTATCTAATTATATATCATATGTAAAACATTATCATTAATTTTATGTAAATTGTTCGCATCATAAATATAAAATGGATAATTTAAGGCCTTATTCTCTACAACAACACACTGTTTGTCCTACTTTTATTTTATTTTCTTTACTAGACTCTTTATACTTCTTAGCTATTTTATATCTAAATACTCTGCACAAGCTAAAGCTTGGCAGTTACCTTGCCATTTTCCTTATGTAATTTTCTAACCTATTCCCATCAGATATCAATGCATATCATTATGTATTTTCCTATTTATAACAAATATAGTTTTGTTAATACAACTTTTAAAAAAAATATAATAGTAATTTTTACATATTTCATAACTAATATAGTTTTATAAATGTATGCCATTAATTGTCCCTCCTTAGAACTTTACCATTATTTTATAAATAATATAGTTTTATTAACACTTATTTAAAAAATAATGAACATATTATCAATATTAGATATGATTAATAAAAACAACTAGCCCTATTATTAGATACTAATAATAGGGCTAGTTTAAATTAAGTATATATAAAATAATTTTAACTAAAGAATAAGCTATACATACCTAATAAAGTTGAAACCGTTACAATTATATATGATATAGTTGATTTCTGTGGGTTTTTAACTTTAAAAATAATTGCAATTATTGGTATAAATCCAAGTAACCAGTTAATTAATCTCTGACCTAAAAAGTTAGTCGGTAAACTAGTTGCAGATAAACAAGCGATGCCCATTGACCACACAGCTAAACAATAAAATAATATATTTTTTATTGTTTCATTTTTAACAGTATAAAGCAAAGTAACTCCAACTATACTTATCCCTGCCATAACAATAAATAATAATAGTAGATATCCAAGTGCCATAATTATTTCCTCCATCCATAATGTTTTCTATAGTCTTATAATATATTAAATTTCTATGTTTTTTGGTAATATAATTCTAAAGAATTCTAAAGATTATAATGGAATTTTAATTTCTATTTTGTATATCTTCTGAGTTAAAATATACTTCATTTCACCGTTATATCTTTTCACAATTTTATTAATATTGTTAAGACCTATACCATGACTGTCAATATTATTAGGAATTTTATCTTTAATAACGTTTGTCTGAGTAAATACAAGATTATTATCTGCAATAAAAATCTCAAGTTGTATTTTTTCCAGGTTGCTTGCATATTTGATAATATTGGAATAAATATTATCAAATATTCTAGATATATCCTGAACATCAAATTTAGCTTTAAAATCAACTAAGGCAAGTCTATCTATTTCTACCTCAAAATTCTCATCTTCTAAAGCACTGACAAATTCACTAATGAACTGTTCAAACATTAATTTACCTTCTAAAAGGGGAGTGATATCGGCGTTAGGAGGTTCTGTATCTGTATTTAACAATAAATTTGTTAATTCTTGTATTTGATAAGCCTTATTTTGTATTATTTCAATATAGTTTTCAAGTTTTTCATTACTATTATATCTTTTATTTTTTATAAAATCTGAATAAGATATAATTGCTGTAAGAGGTGTTCTAATATCATGAGATAGTGACTTAATCAAGTTCTCTTTTTCTCTTTTTAGCTTATCCTCATTTTGCATATGATTTTGTAAAGCAATAGAAAAACTATTAATTGTATCAGCTAGTTTTGAAAGTTCATTATTTCCTACACTCTCTATTCGAAATGTTAAATTACCGCTTTTTAATATTTGTATAGATTTGGTTATGTATAAAATATATGAGACCTTTTCACCTAAAAAGAATATAAAGAATATAAAAAAGATAACTAATGTAGTCAAAATACAACTTAACTTTAACCAATATATAAGTTTTGGATCTGATATAGTATATGGACTATAATATCCTTTTTCAATTAGTTTTTGGACAAAAGAAATAGAAATAGAATATAAAAAGGCATAATTGAAAGTTGCTATAATAACTGAGATAACCAAATATCCTATAAACTCTAAAGCTAATTTAGGTATCTTGTATGGCTTAATCAATATAATACCCCTTTCCCCAAGCTGTTTTAATATATTTTGGATTTCTTGTATCATTTTCTATTTTTTTTCTGAGATTTTTAATATGAACCATTACAGCACTGTCTGCAACTATATCGTCTTGCCATACACTGTTATAAATATGGTTAATAGAAAATATTCTTTTACGATTGGTAATTAATAATTCTAAAATTTTATATTCTGTATGGGTAAGTGGAATATGCTTTCCGTCACATAAAACTGTTTGTGTTTCTATATCAACGGTTAATCCTTGAATCACTATTTTTGATGATTGTATCATAGTCTGAGGTTGATAAATTTGATAACGCCTAAGTAATGCTTTTACTTTAAGCAATAATTCTGAATGAGAAAATGGTTTTGTTACATAATCATCTGCACCAGCAGAGTATCCTATTGTTTTGTCAGATTCTTGGGAATAGGCAGTTAAGAATAAAATAGGTACAAAAGATTTTTTCCTAATTTCCATACTTGCAATAAATCCAGATTTTTCAGGCATATCTACGTCTAGTATAACAATATCTAAAGTATCATCTACTTTTTCAATAGCTTCATTACCATTCTTGGCAGTAATGACACTATAGCCTTCCCCTGTAAATAATATTTCAAGTATTTGTCTAATGTCATCATCATCATCTGCGATTAAAATCTTATTTTGTGTTTTGAAATTCATATTTAATCTCCTTAATTATTTTTAAAATTTTTTATATTGTATCAGTAAAATCTTGAATAACCAATATTATAAAATATTGCTCTTTAATATTTTATAAAATATTCCAATCATATAAATCAACAATCTTATTATCTGATAGTATATTGCATTGTTTTATAATTTTTATTATATTTATATAAAACGTGTTAATATCCTTTTCTAACGTTAATTCAGACGTTTGTTCCAAGTTTTTTATATTAAAATACAATATTAATCTCTTCTTATCTTTGAAATAACGTACTCTAAAGTTTATTATACATATACATTCAGAATTATTCCTATTGTAGCTAGATGTTAACTTTTCAATTGGAATCCACCAATTACAATCTTTATTAAAAATAATTTCAAATTTTTCTGCTAATCCAATATTCGGTTTTAAAATTGTAAAACTCTTTATATTATTTTTGTCATTAATTAAATTGTTTATAAATTCTTTTATAATTATTTTATTATTCTCATGCTTTTCAATAGAGATTAATTTAGATGTTCTTCTTTTTACTTTTTGTAGTTGTTTGTGCTTGTTGATACTTATAACAATGCCTTTTTTAATTTATATATTTTTATATGGAAATTTATTTGATTTATATTGTATATCATCCATTGAACCTCACATCACTAAAGTGACGTGATTCTTTATACGTTGTGTGATATTTAAGTTTCCACCTAATAGGCAATCCTTAAACGTATGGGAGTGTCCAAAACCCCATTATCCATTATCATTTTTAATGACTTTGGACTACATTTCAAATATTTTCTTAAAATATTAATACTACCATTAACATCAGCATTGATTTTAATGCCATTATTACTTACAAATAATCCTCTATGAATACGTCTTGATTTATTATAATATTTCTTACCTATATCTTCTAAATCTAAAGCACTGCAACCACTAGTATAACTTTCATTTTGCATTGCAACTTCAATACCTAATAGCTGAGCCTTATATTTAACTTTATCAACTAATTCTTGTTGAGGTATTTGAACAAATGATTTAGCATCATTTTCTTGTTTAACTCCACTAAAATCACCTATAACAATCGTATGACATTTATTAATTATAGCTAAATCAATAATCTTTTTGCTTGACTTATGAATATAATCTTTTATAAAGTTCTTCCTTTTAGTTTGTAATTTAACTATTTTTTTAGTTCTTTTAAAATGCTTACTATCTTTACATTGTTTCATTGCTATACTTGTTAATTTAGCAATTTTTTTATTATAATAACTATTTTTAGATTTAGCATACTTACCATCAATAATATATAAATTAGTATTTTGTTCAAATGTTATAGTAGCAAGATTATCTAACCCTAAATCAATACTCATTATATTATTATAGCTATCTGTTAAATTTACTTCTTCCTTGTTATATATCATAATTAAATACCATTGTTTGCTTGAATTATCCCATTTAATCTTTATTTGTTGTAATTCATCTAAATCTATAGGTATTTTAATATCCTTCATATTAAAATTTAAACTTTGAACCTTGAATGTAGATTTCATCGCCTTTGATAAGGATAATTTTAAAACTTGATCCTGATATCTTATTGCAAAATTAGTAAATATAACTTCATTCTTTTTATTATTAGTATTTTTAAACTTAGGTTGTCTAGGTGTACCTAAATATTTATTAGGATTCTTTTTATAATCCTTAATACTAACAAAATATGATTTCCAATTCTTTTCTAAAACTTTTAAACAATGTTGATATGTATGACTATGTAAAAAATCTTTATGATAATTAGCTTTATATAATTTGTTCATTTCTACATAAGATTTAACTTCATTTTCTCTACAATCATAATTAGCAATATTATAAAGTCTAGTAGTATGATAACTTAATTCTTCTATAATATCTAATTGTTGAGTATTTAACTTAGGATAAAATTTAAAACTTAATTTCATTATTTTTTCACCTCCT
This sequence comes from Clostridium botulinum, assembly GCF_017100085.1. Classification (NCBI taxonomy): domain Bacteria; kingdom Bacillati; phylum Bacillota; class Clostridia; order Eubacteriales; family Clostridiaceae; genus Clostridium; species Clostridium botulinum. Next base: position 19,234 of record NZ_CP063966.1, on the reverse strand, counting down.
TCTGTGTTTTATTATAACAAGTTGATATCAGCTTGTCAACATAAACCTCCGATGTTATAATAATGTTATTAAATTTATTTGAGGTGAAATTATGGCAAGTGGTAAGATATCAGACAAAAATACTAGAACATTAATTACTATTCCCAAAGATTTAAAACAAAAATTAGAGAATATTGCTAAAAGTGATAATAGAAGTTTTAATAATTTAGTTATTACAATACTTAAAAATTATGCTGGCGATTCATCCCATGACTAAAGTCACGGGTGTTCTCGCTCAACTATCATAAATTATCCAATATCTCAATCTTTCTTAATTCAGTTGATCCATCTAATCCTTTAAATTTATTACTTATTATTTCAAATTCACAGTAATCTTCTAGTAATTGTTTTTCTAATATTCTAATTGTATTATCATCTTTGGCAGTTATAATAAATGATCCATCTAAGTCTATTAGCTCTTCATAAGTTCTCAAATGTTGTTTTATTCTTTCTACACCCGTTGCTATTCCTATTTTAATCATATTTTCTTTATTCATATTCAAAATATACAAAAACATTTATTATCCCCCCTTGATTTTTAAAAGTGATTAGAAAGCGTGTATTTAAATATTTTAGTATAAGTTTATATTATATGTAGATTCTTTGTAGTCTTATTACAAGCTTTTTAATCACTAATTTAGGACTCATTACTTTTTATCAAACTCTATCTCAAATTCTTCCAAAGTTTTAATTCCTCTAAACATTTTAATACTATTTATAAAATTCTTTTTAAACAACTCTGATTTATCTTTCTTTTTCTTAAATTCTTCCCAAAGTTTTAAACTTGGCATTTCTACACCTTCGTTTTTCTGTAATAATTTAAGCTGGGCTATTTGAGAATCTAGTTGGGTTTCTATGTTGATTAATGTATTTTGATAAACTATATTGTATATCGTTCCACCGTCTTCTTTTTTGAATTTTTCTATTTCATCGTCTACATACTTGTCATATGCATTTTCTAGTATCTCTTGACGAGATAATTTACTTTCCTCAAATTTTTTCTTTTCATTTTCGACAAATTGAACTATATCCTTATTTGTTATGTCTAAATTTACATTACCCATTAATGCAAATCTTAATAGTCCTGCTGAATTCTGAATAACTTTATTATTTTTAAATTGCTCATATTGCAACCAGATTACATACTTGATAATATGCCATTTATCATACTCTGCATGTAGCTTATTTATAGCCTTATTATTGAATCCTATTCCCTCTAATGCCTTATCTAAATCTTCAGGTATTTTCATTTCAAACTTATTTTCTTCTCTAACTTCATCTAAGGCTATTTCTAATTGCAATTGTTTTTCCTCGTACTTTTTGCGTAAATTGTTAATAACGTCATCTTTTTTACCTTTGAAGATAAAATAAATACACTGTTCTTTTTCGTTTATAATATCTTCATCCCCGTAAAAATAGTCTGTTATCATACCGTTTTTTATTAAATTTTTTAAAGGTGATTTTAAACGTTCTTTAATTTTAGATGGTTGATGTTCGTACATAGGTAGCTTATTTCTTAACATACCCAATCCTCTTTTTATGTATGTATACTTTTTACCATCACTCATATGTGAATTTCCCTTTAAATACACATAAAGTCTTCTAGTAATTCCTTTGGAAGGCAATGCAAAATATTCTTTAGGATTGATATATTTAATGTATTGATACCTAATATTATCTATTATCAATTTGTTAAACTGGACTTTGCACTTTGACTCAGAATCAAATTTCTCATTTTTGGCTTTTCTTTCACTTTCAAACGAGCAGTCCACGATTAAAGACATTCCTCTAGTTTTAGATTTTATATACTTTTCTTTCTTTTTATTAAAAATAACTCCATTTGAGAAACTATAATATTTAGCATTATTAAGTCTTATGATCTCTTTTGTTAATGTATTTAAGTTACTACCACCAATAGATTTATTCATGAATTTAGCTAATTCATATAATGTAAATTCCATTTCATCGGCATCTAATTCATATGTGCTTTTAGTAGTATCGAATTGAATAGGAGACATTTTTTGAATGTATAAACCTATCAGTGCATTCCACACATCCATAGTTGTCATATCTGGAATTTCATATGTCACTAATAGTTCTCTTTCTAATCCTCTACTATCTACCCATTTTCGATATACAACAGGCGCATTACGATAATCTATTGGTACGGGAGACTTTTTAAATCCTTCCTTCATAACTTCTATTACGTTTTGCACATTTTTATTTGTACAAAAAGATTCCAATGTACCTAATGTAGTTATTTCCCTTTTACTAGATATAAAAAGAGGAGATTCAATAATATTATTATCTACAACAGTAGTATTTTCATTTATAATTTTCTTTTTCATATTACCCATCTTATCATCCTTTTTATTATTCTATTATTATTATACCATATAGTCGCAAAAAGAAAACAGATATAGTCCCAAAAAGAATTTTTCTAGTCGCAAAAAGAATTGGTATATAGTCCTAGAAAGAACAGATATAGTCCCAAAAAGAATTTTTCTAGTCGCAAAAAGAAAAAAAATCTCTACAGCCGTTGGTACTACTAGTGTGAAAAAAGTTTACTACAACAACACTATATATATACTATAATATGTTTTATTATACTGTATTTATACTGTAAAGAAATAGTGTAGAAATAACCCTAATTTTATTCTATAAACCATAGATTAGTTTTAAGTCAAAACCTATCTAAAACTTTTACTCATATTTTCTTTATCTAAAACATATATTTATATGCTTATCCATATATACCTTTTATTTTAGCCTTATTTACCCTTAAATTCGATTTCAAATACTAAGATAACCTAAGATACCTAATTATATTTTTAAGAGCTCTTAAACTAAAATATGGCTTATATTTAATATAGAATTTTTTACATAGAGGAAATGGCAAGGTAACTGCTAAGCTTTAGCTTGTGCAGAGGAATCAGAGCATTATTTAACAATTAGATTATATTTTTAGCCACTATTATTTGCAGAGTTAAAAGTATATTAAACCTATCATTTATTTTAATTATTTTTTAATTTAATATAAGTATAACTTTATTAGCTAGATTTGTCAATGCAATTGTCTTATAAAATTTAATTTATTTTTATATGAAAATAAAACCCTTGTATATTAAGGGTTTTTTAACTCTATAATCAATATAAAATAACAGTTTTAAATAGTTAGGGTATTTTCTAATACTAAAGATTGTCTATATTCTTCAGCTTGTGCTAATTTTGTAAATTCCACAGGTTTATCAAATTCTTCTTTGACTATTTTTTCAATTTCTTCGAGTGAAACTTTAAAAAACTCTTTCCTATGATTAATTTTATTAACTTCATTGTTTCTGAATACTTCATGTAATTTAGATTCTAATTTAGGAGCATCTTCACTGAAAATCATTGCATGTATATCAAATGAAAAAGGAACGGAAGTTCCTGATAGTTCTTTAACTCTGTCAGTAGGTTCTAATCTTCTTGTCATACCTATTTTATATACATTTTCACCAAATGAACCTATATTTGATATTACATATACATAACCAGCTCTAGTATTTTGTTCACGATTATAAACGTCTTCTTTATCCTTTTCTAGTGCTTCTAATTGAGTTTGCAATTCTTTCATTTTTTCTTTATATTTTAGCTTATCTTCTTCTGAAGCATTCTCACATTTTAAAGATAATTCTTCTATAGCTTGTTTAAAATGTTTTTCCTCTTTTTCAATTTTTTGTTTCATTGATTCTATTTCTTTTAAGACTTTTTGTTCTTCACGTATTTGTTCTTTAATTCTGCGTTGTTCTTCTTTTTCTTCTTGTTTCTTTATTTCATATTCATAAGCTAAGTATAATTCTTCAATTTTTAAATTTAAATAGTCATGGGTTATGCTTATTTTCATTCTTTTGCCTAATTTGTTTAATACCTCAAAAGCTTTTTTTATTTTCTTTTCTATAGAATCTATATTATTAAATTTTATTTTTATTATACTGGCATCACATTCATTATTAAATGATCTGATAATAAGTTTTATATTATCATTGTTCATTTTTCTACCTTCAACCTTGCTATCATTCAATGTCCATTCATCATAATAATTTACAGCAGTTTTATTCTTAACCATTATTTTTTGTTTATCTCGAATTTCAGATAATCTTACTTTGTATTTTTCTGAATCCATTAAGTTATATTTAGGTTCATAAAATCCGAAAGACTCTGACACTCCCAAGACTAAAGTCTTGGGGTTCTTAGATACATTAACTTCTTTTATACTCTCATTTATTTAAACTTCAAATAAATTACAACATATAAATACTGGTTAATTTCTCTAAGACTTTCACTAACTATCACCCTAATGAATGATTAACATTAGCCTAAGGCTCATGTCTAAACCTATATGGATTTTATATCCCCATACTAGATATTATTTTATATCCATTTTTCTTCAATTCTTTTAATCTATTAATTTCTCTATCATGCAATCTCTTAAAATTATCATAAGTTTCAATACACAAATCTCTATCTATTTTATCTAATTTTTTACCTATAACATTCATTATTAAAAATGCTGAATACATATCTCTTTGAATTTGAATATCTGTATTCCATCTATCTTTTAAGTCTTTCTTACAATATTCATCTGTAAAATGATTATATTGACTTGCTTTGCATTTCTTAGTATCTATTTTGAATAATTGTGTATTATTCCATTTTAACTTGTTATCTAACATAGTTAAAAACATACTAGGTGATTTATTAGATAAAGATTTACCGAATCTTTTCTTTTTATTAAATCTACCTGTTTTCTCATTAATAGTAGTTTCTTTTGTTCTAGCTTGTAATCCTTTATAATTCATAGTTTCTACTAAGAATCTATCGCCCAATGGTAATAATCTATTTATTAGTCTATAATGACTTTGTTTTCTGATTTCAGTTTGTTTCCTTTGAATTTCTTTAAGCTTATTTTGAGTTTTAATATAGCTATTAGATTTGATCCATTTATCTCTATCACTCTTATTAATAGTACCATCTTCATTATATTTGTTGGGATTATTAGCTCTACGTTGTCTATCTAATTTCCTATTTAATATTCTTTTCTGTCTTTCCATATTATCAATCTCAGGTGCTAACTCTAATAACTTAACATCATTTTCACTAGATACTGCAATAGTTCTTGTACCTATATCTATCCCCACATTGCCTTTACCTATTTTATTCTTTATCTCACCTGTTTTATTATTGATCTTCATAGGTGGTATTCCTTCAAGAATTAATTGAACATAAAATTTTGTTTTACCTCTTATAATCCTTCTAATAATTCTACAATACTTAACTCTATTTTGTAATGACATTTGAGCGTATATATCATTAGATTTTATTATTACAGGTACTTTTAATCCACTCCATATTAACAAATTATCTTGAAACCTAATACCCGTTTTATTAGATTTACCTTCAACGCTATTTAATTCACCGTATCTTTTAAAATATACTCTTTTAGCTTGGTGAAACATTAGTTTCTGAAATGAATTAAAAACTCTTGTTGCTATCTTTTGAGCTGTAAAACTATCTATATTATCTTTAAAATGCTTTTGAATTGATTTAACATATGTATGGAGTGAATACTCTGTTAAATTATATTTCTTATTTAATTCATTAAATTTTTTACTACGTTCTTTATCTTTATCCATTTTAATTATATTCTTATATTCTTTCCTATAATCTTTTAATTCTCTTGTATATTTATATATTTTTAATATTTCACCTAAACAAGAGTTATATATATTTCTGCTTATTTCTAGTCTTTTATTTAATATATCTTCTTGATATTTTTCTGTTTTTAATCTCAAAGTTAATATATAGCTTGATGTTTTTGATTTAGCCACAGTATTCACCTCCTTATTAATACCTCTTTTTTTGATTTTCTACATACTGTTTTACCGTTTCATTTGATACATTACCTGCTGTTGAAACAAAGTAACTTCTAGTCCATAGACTAGGCATTTTGGTTAGTTCTATAAATTCCTTTCTTAATTCTCTACTTGTTACACCTTTTATTTTTTGCATGATATCTCTAGGCGATAAAGTAGGTAGACAATTTAAAAACATATGTGTGTGGTCTCTGTCACATTCCATAGCTATTATTTTAATATCTAGTTCTTCACATATATTTTTAACTAATTCTTTGAATCTATTTTCTACATTAGATATATCAAATATTTTTCTTCTATATCTAGGACAGAAAATAAAATGATAATTTATTAAACTTACTGTTGTTGATGTTTTTCTATATTTATTTTCCATGTGCATATATTACCATATTATTGTGTATGTTGTTAACATATTTATACACATTTTTTTAAAAACAATCTCTCGCACAAAATTCATCCAACACCTAAAGGAGTTGGCTTTCTTTTGCGACTCTGTCAATATTATGTCATATATTGTATTATTATGCAATGATTTTTATATATGTTTGTAATTATTAATTAGTTCACTATATAAATAAAGGTATATTTTAATTAATTTACTAAGTGCGTGAAAATTAAACATCTTCTTTTTTAACTCTGGAAGATTATAGACAGGGCAATCAGTATTTTACTACTGGAATTGATAATACATTTATAATTTCTATAACCTAAAGGAAGGGAAAAATAATATTTATATACAATTTTTAAATTCTACATCAATATTATTTTTCCTTTACAAAGTTATATTATACTCACAAATATCTGTTAGTGTGATATGTTTTTATTTTTCTATAAAATATAATTTTTATGGATAGAAAAAAAGGATAGATTTTAAGAAACCTATCCTTTTTCTAATATGTATAATTTAAATTTAATTTATTTATATATTTATATATGTATAATTAAGCAATTTCTTTTTCTTTTAATAATTGTATAATCCACTTTCTACCTTTTTCTGTATACTTTAATACTTGTCCATACTCATTAACATGATAATCAAAATATTCAGGTATCATGTTTTGATATTCAGCATAAGGCATCCATGTTTTACCTTGTTTATAAATAATATGTAGCTCTTTCAATGTTGAATTTAACTTTCTAGCTGACATATTTAAATCTTTTGCAATCTCACTTGTAGTTAATAATTTTCTAAAATTTTCATCTGTAGGATTTAAAACTTTATCATGATAATCTGCTTTAGGTTTTAATTCTTTATTAGATTTTAATAAATCTTGAACCATAGACATCTTTACATCATCACTAAAACTTGGGAAATATTTATAAATAAATTCTTCCTCTCTACCATCTTCTACTGCTCCACCTGTTTTTCTAATTTGTTTTAAATATTGTTTTATTTTCTTTTTTAATGGTTTTGCAATTTCTTTTCTTGATTTCATCAACGCTTCGTATAACCCATCCTCTGTTAACATTGTAGTTTCACGATTTTGACCTGTTACACAGATTGTGTGTATCAGCTTTTCATCATCATCCACCTTTCGTGCAACTGTTGATCCATCTCTTTCACCTAGCCATATAGCAACTTCATTTGCTACAAAATAAGGTTCTTCCCAACTACTATAAAACTCTATTTCCTTTCCTAATATTTCTGTTATACCTACTCTTTTAATTTCTTTTGACATAAATATTCCTCCCTATAATTTATTTTATTTTTAATTGTATTGTAAAATTAATTTTTATTGATGTTTTATTTAATTATCCATCCATCCTCTTTTAATAATTGCTTAATTAACTTTTTAAATATGTAATTTTTACTGCAAATATAATCATAATTTATCCATATGTCTCCATTAAATTCTTTGTTACTATCTTCAGTAAAGAAGCCAAAAGTTGTATCGTATAATTCGTTATTGGTTATGATTTTGCCAAACCAATAGCACTTTATTCTATCTTGCCAATCTTCATTTTTATTTTTTCTACACTTCTCATGTTGCACTGTGTATCCTTCTAAAGTTATTTTAACTTTTTCAAATATATCAAAATTATCTATTTCCCATGTTTTACTTATCAAATATGGGTATTTAATTTTAATCCAATTTTGCTCCTCAAACTTATCAATTCCATGAAATTCATTACATAAATTTAATAGTTGATTGTTTACTTCCATAAACTCTAAACTCTTTCCATTACAATTAGTTAATATGTATATATTTTTATCCCATTCCATGCGTTCTTTCTCTTTTAATTCTTGCTCTTTAATTTCTTTTAACTTATTTATTTGTTTCTCATCATTCTTAGTAACTTCATAAGATTCACCATCGCATGATAACAAATCACGCTTGATTTTATCTAAATACATAAGTTCATCATTATCACACTCTAAACACACTTGTACTTTTTTACTTTTGTCTTTAGTTGAGTATTCGGTTAATTCCCAAGTAGGAACGTCTTTGTTGCAACAATAACATTTGCCTGTCTTTATATCTCTATAGTCTTCCTCTACATCCTCCAATTCCCCAATATGTAGTGTTCCATATAATCCATCCGTAAAACTTGATGAATAATTTATATAATGCTTATTTTGACATATCTTAAGTTGTTCAATAATTCCTTTAAATTGCCTATCTAGCTTATCTGTTTTATCTAACTTGCAATAGATGGTTGGTTTAGTTTGTTTACATTTCTGAAATACGCATAATACAGTACCAACTCCTGTACCAGTTATTCCTGCATTAGCAAAAGTATCTTGATCCAATTCCATACAGAACAATAAAGAATATCTTTCTTTTAAGTAATCTCTTAATTTTCCTGTGCCATTACCCTTAAAACAAAAACCTTGAGGTAATACTAATGCTATATATCCATTTTCTTTACATACTTTAAAAGATTTATCTATAAAAGCATCTACAATTTGATTTTTCTTTATTTTACCCTTGTTATTATTCCATTCACACATATAAGGAATACTACCTACGAATGGTGGATTTCCTATTATACAATCATAATAATTTTCAGGGATATCATAATTTAAAGTATCACAATTGCTGTAATATTTAACTTGTTTATAGTCTTCCCATGCTTTACTTCCTGCAAGTGAATTATTCTCGTCTAGTTCGTACATATCAAAAGTTATATCGTCTTTTAGTTGTCCATATTCTTTTATTAATGGAATGCACATATTCCCTATTCCCGCACTTAAATCAGCTATTTTCATATTTTCTTTTATATCTAACAAATTACATATAAAACTACATATGGGAATAGGTGTAAAGAACGAGTTGTTATCTTTAGATAATCCAACGTATTGTTTTAGAATGTTTTCTTTATCCGTTTGACTAAATTCCTTCCTTTCTTTTATATTCTTAATAATTTCTAAGGAGTAATGGACACTTTCCAATACCCCTTTATTTCCTTTGGTTTTCTTAGACATAAAAATCCTCCTTATTTAATAATATTTTAATTTATACTTATTTTAATTTTAATATAGTTTATACAACTTTATTTATATATTTATTTTTATCTTTTAATCTACATACATAACAATCCTGTTCACTTTCATATCTTCTAAAATGTCTGCTTACTTTATCTAAGATTCTTTTTAACATATCCTACACCTCATTTTTATAAGCTTTTACAAACTGCGTATAGTTGAATTTTTCTTTTATATCTTCTAATAAATCCAAATCTTTAATATCTTCTAAAGTCAACTCTCTTAAAAATTTACCTATATAAATATACATATATCCATATTGATCTTGAAGTATATTCATTTTATCACCTGCATTTCTCATTATTATATGTAATTAACGCAGTCGCTTCCTATATGAAAAAATCCATATATTAACAAAGTAAATAATGATAATCCTACAGGTAAACCTAAAAACTTATATAATACATCTTTAGTTTTTTCAGTAGCCACTATTCTTTTCCTAATTTTATATCTCCTTGCCACTTTCTTACCTCTTTTATTAAATCCCTTAGCGTCTATTGGTAGTGGGTAATAATTTTCTTGTAGTTTTAAAGCCCCCATAATTAAATCCTCCTTATTATTATAAATTTAATTAATTTTTATTAAAATGTGTATTAAATACTTCAATTAACCCTTAAATACATTATATACCTATGAATATATTTTTTCAATAGATTTTATAAAAATATTTTAATTTATTTTTATTTAAAAATACTTTATTTATTGTACTTTATAGAGTATAATAATAGATGAGGTGAAAAATGATGATTATAGTAAAACTATTAGATTTAATAAAAGAAAGAGGTATAAGCCTACGATCTGTAGCAATAGAGACAGGGATGTCTTATAATACCTTGCACAAATTAGCACATAATAAAACTAATTCTATAGCTTATGCAACTATAATACAATTATGTAAATTCTTTAATTGTAGAATAGAAGACGTAATTGAATACATTGAATACGTAGATATAGATGAAAACTAGGAAATTGCTTCCTAGTTTTATTTTTTTATCTATTATATTATTTTTTTTGAAAAATTTACTCTGAAATGCTCTCTTATGCTCCTATTTACTCCGTTTTTCAACCTTAAAATCACCATAAAATCATACTTTTATTTAGAGTTTGATATGAGCTATAGAAATTAATTTTTAGAATTCCATTCTTCAATTAATCTAATTTTAGTTTCTTTGTCTATACTTGGATTGTTTATATCAATATCCGAACATAGTATATCTTGAGTATGTTTTCCACACTTAGGACATTCACAAGAATATATTAGTCCAAATTCATCAACTGAACTAAATTGTGGATTTACTTTACATTCTGAACAAACTTTAATTTTCATAGTCATAATCTCCTTTTGAAGTTCATTTTTAGATTTTAATATAGTATAACATATTTTTTCATTTTGTTATTTAAATTTCAACTATTGATTATATTTTTTTAATCTTCATTATACTTAATATCTACTAATCCCCATTCCATATAATCCATATCTTCTAAAATTCCTTTTACTAAAGAATCCGCATAGAAATACGTATATCCAAAAGTTGAATATTTACTATAAGCGTCGCAATAATCACTATAATCTGTTAAGAACAATCCATCCAAATATCTTCCTTCCTTTTGTATAATCATAATTTCGATTTCTTTGTTATCTCCATCTTTAAATATTAATATATCTCCGCATTTTAATTTATCGTATATATTATATTCCTTATTTTTTAGTATCTTTAATTCTTCTTTTTCTTTATTTAACTTATTTTCTATACTTTTTAATTTAAGTTGTAATTCTTGTTTTTCAGATTCATATTTCTTAATTATATCTTCTGTGATACTAATTTGTTCTAAAATTATATTTTCTTTACTCATATTCCAACTTAATCCCTTCATTTTTATTATTTAGGACTAGACTAATTATAATCCAGTCCATATGTATATATTTGTAATCTAATTATAATTTTAATTTATTTGTTTTAAATATGTATAGTTAAGCTCCTATGCTAATATCTTGCATAATTTTATTATATAAATATGTTTGTCCTTTACCTGTTACATATGTAGTGGTTTGTATTTTTTCTCTATTACCTAAGTCAACAACTCGTTCTTTTGTCTCAAAAATTTCTCTTTCTATATATTGTCTGTATGGTTGGTTGCTTTTATTTAAATATTCTTTATTTCTCAACCATTGCAATAATTTATTTCTTCCAAAATTTTTGATATTCATTAAATCAGCAAACTTTTTCATGCTAATGCTTGCTTTTGTGAATTCTATTTTCTCAGCAAAATTAATTTTTGGTTTAGCTTCTTCTAATTGTTTTTCGGCTAATTTTCTCTTTTGCTTTTCTTCTTTTAAATTAGTTGCTAATTTAATTATTGTATCAGGATCAGTTAATATTTCTTCTATTTTGTTATCTGTTAAATACGCTCCATGCTTACGAATGGATGGAATGACATCTACTGCTAACCATTGTTGGAATTTTATAGCTTTATTATTATTGGCTTTCATGGCTAATAAATAAAGTGCTGATTCTGGAATATAATCTTCTTTTTTGATTTCGGATTCCTCAAGTCCGAAAGATTTTAAGTGCTTATTTATATTTTGCATATGTGGTCGTATATATTCTTTTCCATTTTTTCTATCTACTTTTACTATATTAAGTCCTATTGCTACATCTTCAACATTAACTGAAATATTACCATCTTTATCAACTAATGTTCTCGCATTTAATCCTAATTCTTCATTTTTAAATATTTGTACTTGTTTATTTTTCATAAACATACCTCCCTTAATTTTTAATTTATGTTTTTAATTGTTTTTATTGTCTTAATATTCTAAATCGTTTATTTCCTTATGCCTTAAAGCTTTAATTTTTCTTATAAATTTTTTATTCTTTAAAATATCTTTTCCAAACAACGTGATAAAATCTTTATCAGCACCTAAATTAGATGTGTCGTCCATATTGCAAATTGTATAATATATTGGATCTGGATTTGTATATGTATAATAACACCATATTCCATCTTCTATAAGTCCTTGCGTAGAATAATCCCACCCATAAGCGTCAAACATACTTATAACTTCTTCTTTGTGTCTTTTAATAAATTCTTTTTCAGTTATCATCAAGTCAGAATAACAACTTTTAAGAAATTCGTTTATAAATTGATTTCTTCTCCTTTTAGATTTAATATTCCAATTTTCTATATTTATGTATTTGTACTTAGACAATAAATACACCTCCTTTTATATTTTTTAATTGTATATAAAATACTTCTTTTATGAATTGGGCTAGTACATAAGCACTAACCCATATGCTTATTATAATTTTATTTTTTAATTAATTTATGACATAAGCCTTTGAATTATAGGTATACTTTTATCAGCCAATTTAGGTTGTCTGATGTTAGGATACAATTCTTCTAAGCGTTTATGAATCTCTTTATAACTTTTACCATCTTCCATCATGTAAGCAACTCTACCTTCAATTTTTCTAATATCGTCTATATCTTCAGTACACAAATGATTTCTTACAGTATCATAACTTTTTAACTCTAAATCTAAACTATGAGCTATTTCTTTAGCTGTTTTTCCAAATAGTATTTTATAAATATAATTAGTTTCTAACGCATACGCATTTGTATAACCATGTGAAGGATCATGTCTTATATCTCCTCTATCAATAAAGTATTTAATAGTATCAGTTGTACGTTTTCTTTCTTTTTTGCCCAATATCCTAAGCATATATTGCTCTGTATCATCTTTACTTAAAATTATTTCTTTCATCCTAAAGTAGTCTCTAATTACTTTTTTGTAAATTATTTTTGATTTTGTATCATTCATTAAATTTATTAACAAAGAATAGCCTTGCTCAGACAATATATATAAATTTTTAGCTCTATTTACAGAATTTTGACTATAAATTTTATTTTTAACTAAATTTTTTATTATTTTTTTATGGTCGTTTGAAACGTCCACGGATTTTAAATCAATAATATCTATACCAAATTCAAAATAATTATCTCCACTAGCTAAGATTATATTATTATTTATTAATTCATTAATTCTTTTAATCTTAGTTCTAATTTCTTCTTTGTCATTTGGATTATCCACATGAAGTTTAGCTATTTGAGGAACTGTAAGTATTTTTTGACCTTGTCCGAAACCTCCATATAACTCCTTGATTTTAATTCCTATTTCGGGAATTGTAACTTCATTACCTGTGGTAATGTCCCATTTTAATTGTTGAAAACTTTCTAAGCACATATATGTACCCTCCTAAAAATTTTATTTTTATTTTAATTTATTTGTATTTATATATTAATGTGTTTGGTAGCTACCCAACAAACATTATTAACTATTTAGTGCCAATTACTTCCTACATCTACTATTATACGCTTATAGAACTATTTGTCAATAGGAAAATGAAGATAATTTAATTTATTTTTATATAAAACTAATATTTTAATAAAAATAATAAATAAGAGTAGACAAAGCTACTCTTATTTTAATTCCAAGGGTTCACTTAAACAATTTTCGAATTGGAATGTGCTATAATCTCCAGATTCTACATTCATAGCATCTCCCCATTTACCATTTGGAACATAGTTAACGTGTCCCATGTCATATCCTTTTCCTATATGTGATTTATCTTTGTAAAATCCTATGGCTAAAGCATTTACTTTGTGATCCTGAGTATAACTTATAGCTTCTTTTTCCGCTATTTTATAAAGTTGATCCAATGAACACTTTTCTTTAACTACAATATGCAATGTTTCTCTAATTATATTTTGACCTATATTAGAATTATCAACAAGTTCAATTTTGTATTCAGGCAACTTAACATCCTCTTCTTTCTTAACCTTTTCTTCAGTGTTTACTGGAGTTTGAGCTTGCTGATTTTGTTGAACTTCCACCTTATGTTGAACATTTTGACTATTAGCCACTTGACTGGTAGTATTATCAGCTGTAATTCCTGCTAAAACAAATAACACCACCGCTCCTACTCCATAAGATAATAACACCTTTTTTCTATTTCTTTGTTTGTTGTTTCCCCACTTGATTGTTAATTTAGGATTAATAAGTCCAACAATTAAAGCTATAAAGCATAACAAAAATAATAGCATAAATAAATTTTCCATTTGTATCCTCCTTATTAGTAATTAGTCCAAAATTAGTATAACATGGTAAAATGTAATTTGAAAATAAAATTTTAACATATGATAAAATGCCACTTGATTTTTACTTGTATTTTATATTTGTTTTAATTTATTCTCATATAAAAGTTGAATTTTATAATACATTAACAAGAAAACACGTACCCTTTAGGGTAGGTGATGAATTGTTTTTACCCTTGTTGTTGTATATATTTTTCTATTGTTTCTTTACTAACTTGACCAATACTACAGGCAAAATATCCATCACTCCAAAAAGTTCTTTCTTTCCAAAAATGATTATTTAAATAGTAGTGGTTTTTACCAACTCTCCAAACCCTATAAGTAGAAATTTGTTTGAACCATCTTACAATCTGCAATATTGATTGCGTTGGAGAATATTGAACCAATAAATGGATGTGGTCTTTGTCTACTTCCATTTCTACTATATTTAAATCTTTTTCTTCTGCTATTACATAAAACAATTTTTTTAATATCCTCACCAAGTCTTATTAATAACTTTTTTCTATATTTACAAATAAATATTAAATGTGTCATTAACAAAAATTTACTATGATTCTTACTTACATACTCCATAAACAAATCCTTTCTCAAATTTATAAGGTGTTAATAAATCCACTTTAGGTACTTTTTTAATATCTTTAAGTGCAACATATCTTCCACCATTTTGACTTCCTTTTACTGTATAAACCTTACCGTTATATCTAACTAAATCATTTGGCTGATAGAAATATTTTTGTTTTCTAATTCTTCTTTGACCTTTTGAAACCTTCTCACCTCTATAAATTCTAAGGTTTTCTGTACTATGGTTTTTATTTCTAGTTCTCCTTCCGCAGTTTAAATCTCCGCCTAAAACCTTATTACCATTTCTAACATCTATTATTTTACAATCATAAAACCTTTCTAAAGACCGATTATTCCTTCTTACCTGCGATACAGTGAATATATCATTATTTCTAATTTGATTAATTCCTTTTGCTATTGCAAATGCATCATTATAATGTGTTTTTTTAATTTTATGTGTAATTCTATGATTTTTAGTTATATAGCCATAGGTTATTGAAACGTTATTGTGCTTTTCTTTAAGAATATTCGTTAAATACCATCTTATCATACTCATAAAAGTAGCATCTTTAAATCCTCTAACTTTTTTTCCATTCATACACCAATCATAAAGGAATTTACCTTTTTTATGGTTAGGTGAAGTGTGACATTTACTACAAAGTGTAATTAAATTGTTAGGGGCATCTGAACCACCTTCACTTCTATATTTAATATGATGTACTTCTAAAACCTGCTGTTTAGACTTATTTTTACAATTAGGATTTTGACATTTGTGGTTGTCTCTATGAAGAACGTACTCTCTTAAGTTCCAAAATCCCATCATTTCTCCTTGTTGGTATTCCTCACCGCTTATATTAGGATTTTTAATTTTTTGTATATCAAAATTTGCTATTTCAATAATAGTTTTCTGAATAGGTAATATATTATATAAACTATCAACAAATTTAATATGACTATCTAATTTATGTTGTAAGCTAGGTGATAACCAACCTTTATGTTTACTTTTCATTCTATTATTCCATCTAGCTTTTCTATATCTTAATCTACTTCTTCTTTGCCTTCTATACATTGCTTTTTCTTGTATTCTATCTTTTATTCCTTGAAGAAGTTTAACTTCACCAACTATTAATTCTTTCTTATCGGTTATTGCACTAAAACCTATATTCAAATATCCACTATCAATTCCTAAAGTTATTCTTTGAGTATAATTACTAGTTTCATAATTTAATTGAATAGTAAATGGTTTTAACTCTTTAACTATCGCTTTCTTATTCTTTAAAAGTTTTCTTGCCTTTGCTTCATTTGTTGGCATTAATGGATTCTCATTAATATCTATTACATATACCATAAAATTTAATCCTTTCAGATAATTTAGCCTCACCTTTCGGTGGTAAGTTCTCTTCGCCAATGATTAAAAAGGTTTTGTATCTTTAACACACTTTTCCTACCATCAGAAATGTTTAATGTTAAAGCGTAGTGTTCAAGACTAGAGAAGCATCTTGAAGTACCTATATATTCTTAATAATCGTAGTCATTTAAGACTTAGGCTATTCAACCGACTTGCAATTTCTTACAAGCCACTACCCTTTAGGGTAGTTGGCAGTTGACATACATTCTTGCATTTGAATACCATCAGGAGTTTCTGAATTTATAACAAAATTATTAAAACAACTATTTACGATACTCTTAATAGTATTTGGTAAATCAGATTCATCTATTGTTTTTAATTAGTTTGTTTTGCGTTTGATCTATTTCCTTTCTGCAAGTATATAATAACATATGTGGAATATAGTTTCAATACAAAATACTAGAAATTTTAATTTATTTTTAATAATGTATTACATGTGTTTGCATGCAGTATATGAATTTAGTTAGTATATTATAATATACTGCATACAAAAATTTAAAATTAGTTTAATATCTATAATAGTAAAATTTATCATATTGTTATTTTTGATCCGATTTTTTCTTTAGCTCGTTGACTTCTATTTTTAAAACATTTATATTCTTTTTAGTTTTAAAAATAAATAACAACAGAATTATTAATACTATAGTTCCAAGTAAATAAGCCATTTTAGTCTCTCCTTTATCTTTTATAATATTTGTTTCTTAGTTCTTCTTGTTCTTCTTTTCTAGCTAAAACATCCTGCTTAAGATATATACCTTTTTTTACTGCTATAAGCTTACCCGTTCTATTCATATCGGACAAACGTTGTTTAGATATACCTAAACACTCTACTACTTCTTTAGATTCCATTGTATTGTCTTGTATTAGTTTAATAAGTTCTCCTCTATCCATTTGTACTGCCTCCTCAATTTTCTAAATAGAAACTGCTTTAAAGATTAAAAATAATAATAATCCTATAACACAAAGTTTAACTAAGATTTTTAAAATTAAGATAGTACACTCTTTATATACATTTTTTTTCATATTGATTCACAAGGTAGATGTTGTTATAATATTATATTAAGGAAAGGGTTTTACCCCTTATCCTTTCATGTGATAGATTATTCTTATTAGTTCAGTAAGTGCTAATACTAATAATGTAATCTTACCCGTTAGCTTGGTGACTGCCGTAATCAGTTCATCAAGCTTTTTTATTTTTTCTATTAATCCATCCACCCTTTTCCCTCCTCTCTATATTTATATTATATCACATGTACGTAATAAGTCAATAGATATTATGTAAAAATTATGTGTTTTTATAGAAAAATAAACCTTGCATTAAACAAGGTTTAAAGTTGTAATATATTTTAATTTTGAAAAATATCTTTTGTTGGCAAATGTACTTACTTAATAAAAGTTTGATAAATAGAGTATAAAGATATTACTAAGAAAGCTATTAATCCTATAAGTCGTATGATTCTAATAGCTAAATCCTTGCATAAATTTTTCATATTGATTAAATGAGGGAAAATATGATATACTTTTTTTATAAGGGATTAAGGTGTGAACTTAACCCCTTATGTAATTAATTGAATAGTTTAATTATTCCTATTATGGCTAGTATAAAAGTACTTATCCAACCCATTAAGGATATTAAACTAATCATGAGTTTCTCTAGTAGATGAATAATTTCATCTGTCAACTTGAGGAACTCTTTTATTTTCTCCCCCATTTCCTCACCTCCTTGTATATATTATAACATATATGGAAAGGTTTATCAATAGATATATTGTATAATTTTAATTTGTTTTTATTTATTTGATTGAAATTTTAAGGATAGTATTGAAATAAGTAAATAAATATATAATATTAGATGAGATTAATTAGAATAGTAATGTAAGTAGTTTAATTAATGTAAGTAATATAATATTAGAGTGTATATAGATGTAGGTATATATAAGGTGATATAGGAGTAGTGATGTAGGTATATATAAGTGTTGTTGTTTAATATTTATTGTTTATTGATTATAAACTTTTAGAATTATATTTATATTTATATTTATATTTATTTTAAGATGTTGATTTTATAGTTTAAGATTTTAGATTATATTATTTTAAATATTTTTATTTATTAATTTTTATTTATTCAATATTTTTATATTTATATAGATAATTAGAGTGAGATTGATTGAGATAAATGAAGATAAATAAGGATAATATATCATGGTATAAAATTACACTAATAGAGTGGAAGGTTAAAAGTAGAGTAAAATGGATGGTGAAGTATTTGCTTGATAATATAAGCTTTTTAAACGATATTTGCAACAAGGTAAATAAACACTTTCATTTTTCTATAATTACACTATATAGTAATTGTTATTATATAATATAATATCTTAAACAATATTAAACAGTAATCTAAATCACATCAGAATATAAATTCCTCTATTATTTCTATATTTATATAAAAATTATCTATTTTGTACCTAAAATTATCATAACTTTAGTACGCTAAAGCTACTTCAAAGCTAGTAATACCAACGGTTTCGTAAGTTGAGCATAATTTATACAACACATAACGGTTGTTATGTCTTGAAACTTAGTAATTTACTACACTAAAGTATTCAGTGTAGAGGGGGCGTATTTCTCATTGTTTAGTGGGGGTTAAATGCTCATATTGGGCACAGT